>JAPYWP010000002.1 GCA_028276315.1 Minisyncoccota bacterium
ACAAATTATTTAATGAACTATCTTCTTAAGAAAAGAAAATAAGATTTTTAAATTTTTATCTTTTATTTCTCTTTAAAATTTTTACTACTCCTCTATTTGCATCAACTTCAACTAAATCACCATTTTTAAAAACATAAAAGCTTTTATTTTTCAGAAGCATTTTCTATGGTATAGATTTTCTTGTAACTGATAGAATGAAAAATCGAATCAATTTCCACATTTAAACCTGTTTCTTCCAAAAATTTTTCAAAAGCGGAAGAAAGAATAACAAAACCGGGAGGTACTGGAATATCTATTTTTATCATTTCACCTAATGAGACTCCTTTACCTCCAGCAATTGAAACATCATTTTTGCCTAATTGATTAAGCCATAAAATTAATTTCATATTAATTTTCTTATTGGCCCCATATTTAAATCCTTACAAAATTATAAAACAAAATCCTTGGATGGTTAAATTAATTAGTTTCTCACAATTATACTTGGTTTAGCATTTCTTGAAATTTTTGATAAATTTTGCTATAATTGATTTAATAATAATGCTCGCTATAATTCATTTTCTTACAACTATATTTGGTTTGGCATTTTTTGAAATTATTACAATTATTGATAATGCTGTTGTTAATGCACATGTTTTAAAAACACTTCCTGAAAAATATAGAAAAATATTTTTAGTTTGGGGAATATTATTTGCAGTATTTATCGTAAGAGGACTTTTGCCGTTTATTATTGTCAAAATTGCTAATCCATCTTTAAACTTTGTTCAAGCTTTTACCGTAGCTTTTTCCTCTAATAAAGAAATTCTTGAATATGTTGAAAAATCTAAACCAGTACTTCTTCTTGATGGGGGTGTTTATCTTTTCTTAGTCTTTCTGGGCTGGTTATTTTTATAAGAAAAAAATTATGCTTTTATGGTTGAACATTTTATTCATCGTCAAGGATTTTGGTTTTATGCTGTTTCATCAATATTTTTAACTACTATAATTTATTTTGCAATTAAAAGAAATCCAATATTAGCTCTGGCAGCTTCTATTGGCGCAACAGCATTTTTTATTACTGATGGATTTAAAAAGAATGCTGAGGCTAAAGAGAAAGAACTTTTAGACCCACATTTAAGTGCTTGGAGTAAGATTCTTTATCTTGAAGTTTTAGATGCATCATTTTCATTAGATGGAGTAATTGGTGCCTTTGCTTTTACTATATTTGTGCCGCTTATTTTAATAGGTAACGGCATAGGCGCTTTTGTAGTTAGAGAATTTACAATTAGAGGTGTTGATTTAATTTCCAAATATGCTTATCTTAAAAATGGCGCTATGTAATCAATTGGTATGTTAGGTGCTTTAATGATTTTAGAAAGTTTTGGCCAAGAACATCCTTTTTGGCTAGCACCCTTAAACACTTTTATTCTAATTTCAATTTTCCTCTATCTTTCTTATAGAGAAATTAAATATTATGAAAAACACTATAAAAATCATTCTTAGATGCCATTTTACAAAAATATTATGGATAGATTGTATGGAAAATCAAAAAGTAAAACCAATGTAAATTTAATAGAAAAAAGATTGGCAGAATTAGATGAAAAATTATTGGTATGGGTTGAAGAAGATAATAAAAGTTAGAAAATATATATAAAATATATTAGAACCATTATTAACCGAGAGTATTTTTTATTCCAAACTTTCTAATCTTTGGAGTAATTTACTAAATAACTTAGAAGGCCATTCATTATCTTCACTTTTTCGATCTTTCTTTAAAAACAAAACATTATTTTTTTCGTATTCTTCAATAGAAGGATAATCTTTCATACCTTTTATTAATTCACTATAGGGAGTTCCTGAAAGTATAAAAGACTCTAAAATGATATTTTTATCACCTAAGTGTTTTTCTATATGTTTAATCCCTTCTCCATCTACTGCAAACTGTATTTTTTCATCATTTAATCCTTTAGAGTGTTCTAAACCTTTTGGGTCAATAAAAACTATTGCTAACTTTTTATTATTTTTAAGCCACATTATAAAATCCGGCTTAAAACCAGACCACAAAAGTTGAAAACCAACACCAGAGTAAGGTAAATTTCTCAAAAGATATAATTCAAATTTTTTAGTAATCTCAGGTTGTTTTTCTAAATAATTTCTTAAACCCTTTACAAATAAATATTCATTTTCATTAAGACCTTCTGGGATTATCTTTTCTATTTTTTCATTTTTAAGAAGAAGAGGTAAATACAGATGTTTATCAAAATAAACCCTTGGCAAAATTTCATTGCTATCTTCTTTTGTTATCTTTTCAAAATTTTTTATTAATTCTTTGATCTTATTTATTAGCTCTTTTTCGCCTGTTCTTATTTTTATTTCATATTCTCTTTTGCCAGCAAATACAAAATTAGGATTTTTTTCTAAAGTTTGATAAGACAAATTTTTTGTTTCAAATCTTTTAGCATATTTTCTGTAAAATAACTCGATATATTTTTTCAAACCGATAACTGCTATCTCTTCAAGTTTTTTTATATCATTAAAATTACCAATATCTAAATTTCCCTTGATTTTATTAACCAAAGATCTAAATAAATCCCTTATGTTTTCTTTGTTAAATATAAGATTCCAATAATTTTTTACTATTTTAAACTCATAAATTTCGCTTAATATTCTCTCCCAGTTTAGTAAATCAATATAACTATCGTCAATTGCTTCATTTCTAAGAACTGTTTCAATCTCTTTTTGCATTATTGCTCTATTTTGAGTAGATTCAAATGCTGAAATTTTCGGTGTTAAATCCAACTCAAAATTTATTGTTTCGTCATATCCTAACCTTAGAACTTCTTCTTCAAATATTTTATCTTCTCTTTTTTGTAGAACGTAAAGATTTTTCCATTTATCTACATATTGAAAGGAAACAGGGATTTTGATTTCTTCAAAGTCAATATCTTCTTTTCTTATAATTTCGAGAAATTTATTTAAATAATCAGCTTTAACACTATAGATATTTACTGTTTCCAAATATTTTATAAAATCATTATCACCGCTTCTTTTAAGACTCATATTTTTACCTTTCAATCTTACGCCCCTTCCAAAAAGTTGTATAATTTGAGGCCCTTGTCCTTTCCCTATATTTAATAACCCTATAGAAGATATTCTCCAAGTATCCCAGCCTTCTATAAATTTTTTTGATCCTATGAGAATATTGATTGAAGAATCATAGTTTTTAATTTCATCAAATAAAGAACCAGAAATTACATCTTGTTCAACTGGTAAATTTCTTTTTTCTAATTTTTTTCTAAATCCTGAAATGTCACCAATATTTATAACACCGAAATATTTATTTTCTCCAGATTTCAATCCAAGTTCTCCTGTAGCGTTTTTTATTTCGCAAATTCTTAATTTACCTCTGCCATGAAATACTCTGTCATAAACATCTTGAATAATTTCATGAAGATCCGAGCTTTTATTTTTTATATAATCAAAACGGTCATAAAAAATGTCTTTTCCGTCAACTTTTAAATAAGTTTTCCCTTCTAAAATAGATCTTATTTTTGTTTTAACCCATTCTTCATCTGATAAAAATTTATTTATAAATTCAACAATTTGTATAATATCAGAAAGTAATTTTTCTTTGTTATTTCTTCCACCAACAACAGTAGTTCCTATAAAAATCCATAAAGGTTTTTCTATATTGTATTCTTTTGCTAAATAATGGTGATCATTGTAAACTAACAATTGCTGGTAAAATGATAATAAATTAGCAATAAATATTAGATCTCGATATTCTGATTCTGCAAGATTTGTTTTTGATTTTTTCAAATTCAAAATAAAAAAATCTTTGCCATACCCGTCTAAATAAAAATGTTTATAAGAATAATCAAAAATTATACTTTTAGAATACTCATTTAAAATTGCTTTATTATTTTCATCTAAAATCTGTCCAAAAGTAGCACTATATTCAAATACAAAGCCATCTTTACCAAGTTTTCTTCTAATTTTTGCCCATTTTTGATCTTCGGATTTTTTACCTTTATGACCTTCATCTACAAAAACAAGATTTTTTCCCTCAAATGTCTCTACAGGCAAAGTAATTCCTTTACCTCTTTTCTCTTCAACAAATTTAGTTATCTCTATTATCAATATTCTGTTTTCGCTGTTTATATTGTTGGATAAATTACTAGAATAAACTTCATATCCTATACCACTTTTTTCTAATTCTTCTGCATGTTGTTTAGATAAAACTTCATTAGGGGTAATTAGAATAATATTGTCAGGTTTGAAAAGATTATATTTTAAAAATTGAAAATAGTTAATATGCATTATCAAAGTTTTACCAGATCCTGTAGCCATCCAAAAAGCTATCTTTTTTAGATCATCTTCAGTGAAATCTTCTATAATGTTAATGTTATTTTCTTTTTTGTATTCATCTAAAAATTCATTTATTTCTTTTAAGAGATTGGCTTTTTTATTTTTAATATAATCAAAAAAGATTTCAGTAAAAAGAACAGCTAAGTATTGAAAATATTTTAATTTTATTAATCCTCTTCTATGACTTATTTTTCTAACATAATCGTTGATATTCTCATCGTATTTTAAAAGATCGTCCTCGGGTATTTTAACTTTTTCTAACGATTTAATAGCGTTAATAAAATAACTTCTACCCTCATAATCCACATCTTCTGAAACATCCCTTAACTTCTCTTGTAAATCTTTCATACTCTCAACTCCTAAAAGATAAAGAAAATATTTGTTTAAAACTAAGTATTTTTCAATATTCATATCTTTTTAATTTTTTATTAATATAATCTTCTGGTAAATTACATTCTTTTGCTCCCATAATAACAATATCGTGGTATTCTTTGCTTGGCATTCCAATTTCTTGTGGTTCTCTTAAATACACCCAAGCATTATATTCTAGGCCTTTATCATCTTTCACGATCATGAGTTTTCTATTATAGACATATGGATAACCCTCGTATCTGTCTAAATTTTTAAGATCATCTTCGCTAATTTCCCATAAAGCTCCAAAAACTATGCTTCCTTCACATGGAATTATATTTCCTACAGCGCCTTTTCTATAACTAGAATAACCATCATATACAAAATCGTAATTTTCTATATAGCCTCTTTCTATAAATTTAGCATTTTCACACCTTTTTTTCATTTGCTCATGATTCATATTTGAACCATAAGCAAAATAATAAACAGTATTCATTTTTTATATATTATTAATTAATTTTTTAAAATCTGGTTCTATATATCTTATTTCTAAATTTAAATCTCCTATTTTTGTTATTAAAATACTTTGACCATTTATGTATACTATATTTGGATTCCAATCTTTAATTTCTTGAATAATAAATTCTTTGTCTTTTTTAAACTCCTCATCGCTCCAATTATATTCATATTCTCTCCAAACAATTGTGTAATTCTTATTTTCTTTTTCGCCTAAAATGAAAAGATAATCTTTACCTTCGCGTTTTCTTTTTTTGATCTTTTTTAGTTTTATCCCCAAAAGATAATTAAAAGTTTCTGGAATATCTACAACGACTTCTTAAGGTTCTCCTACTTCTGAAAGGTTAACTTTTAGTTTGTAAACAAACGGATTTTTTATTTCTTCAATATTTAACAAATACGGGCTATCTTTTGTTTCAAAATCAAGGAAGTATTTAATAAGATATTCATCTTTAAATAACTCTTGCGCTCTTTGGTCTTCTTTAAGTTCAATGTTATCAAGAGTATCTTCATATTGTTCAAGATACTGGTATTTAAAGAAAACACCTATCCCATCTTTATCCTGCGGTTTCCCATCTTTCCAATTAAAAGAATAAGCAACTTTTTTGATTCTTGGAATAATTATAGCATCAAAATAATCTGCCATCTCTACAAGAATGAACTTTCTTTTACCACCATCTTTGTTTAACTTCATAACTGCGTGTGCAGTCGTGCCAGAGCCAGCGAAAAAGTCAAGAATAAAACTATTTCTATTTGTTGAAATGTTTAATATTTTATGAATTAGGTAAATTGGTTTAGCAAAAGTATATACCTTATCTTTGAACAAATTTCTTATTTCTTCTGAACTCCTGTCATAATTAATTTCTTTTTCTATCCACATATCTAAAGGTTTACTTAATTCACTTTCATGTAAATAATCTTTTCTAAAAACTCTCCATTTTCCATTTTTTGTTTGTTTAACTACTAATAAATGTTTATTTTCCTTTAATTTTTCTTTCGACCATGTCCACCGTCCTTTACCTGTTTTTCCTATAGGGCGTATTTCAATATAATTTGGATCGTATTCCAACTTAATGTCTCCTGTTTGTGGATTATAAAAAATTGGATAATCTAAAGATTCAACATAATAATAGTCACTTCCAGAACCTCTATGTCTCAACTCTAATAATCTGTAATAACCTATATTGTCTTTATATTTATACTCTTTTCTTTTTTCTTCTGAAATACTCTCCCCTCTTATAACTTTTTGGTCTTTTTTAGAGAATACTAATAGATATTCAGAACTTTCTGCGATATTTAAAGAAGATTGTCTTCCACGGGGATTAGAAAAAATTTTAATAGTCGAAACTTCAATTAGCGAAATAGTTTTTAACAAGATATTTAAGTTATTAACTTCATTATCATCAATACTCACAAAAATCACTCCATCATCACTCATCAACTCTCTTGCCAAACTCAATCTATTTTCCATCATTGAAAGCCATGAAGAATGTTGATATCTGTCTCTATACAAAAATTCGTCACTTCCAGTATTATAAGGTGGGTCTATATAAATTGTTTTTATACTTCCTTTATATTTATTCAAAATTGTATTCAGTGCCTGCCAGTTTTCAGATTTTATAAGTAAACCATCAAGTAAGTCGTCTAAATCTGCCTTCTCAGTCAATTTTTCAAGAAGTTTTTCTTTAAATTCTGAAGAAAAGTGTTTTGTATCAACAGGAAGTTTTGAGTTTTTTAGGTCTTCTTTCTTCTCCGGTATCTCAAATCCTAATTCTTCCCATTCTTTCTTTTGTTTTTCATTTTCCCAAATCTCATCATAAAATTCTTCTGGTATTCTATCTGTCGTTATTACATATTCTGTTTTAATAACAAACTTCTTTTTCTCCCATAAACTCTTTTGAAAATCTTCAATTTGAGAAAGAAAATCAATGATTGCCTCGCCAATCTCTCTTACTACTTTTGCTTTTGTTATGTGTTTATCTAAAAATCTTTCTTTTTCAATTGTTTCAATATCTAAAACTTCCGATTTTATAAAATAGTCAAGTTGTTCTGAAAGGAATTTTTTAAGATTCTTGTGAATGAAGTAATCCCTTGTGTTTTTAGCTGTGAATCTGTTAAGATGATAATCCAATATAGAAATAGGGTTATCTTTAGAATCTTTTTTATATTCTTTTTGTAAAAGAAGTTTTATATTATTGTTTTTAATGCCTTTTATTATTTGTTCTCGTATTATTTCATTTAAATTTTCTTGTTTAATTTTTTTACCTTTATTTTTTGTGTTTTCTTCATCTTCTTCGTTTTTATCTTTATCATTGAACTTTTGTTTATACATTTTGATAATATCTTCTCCTTCAAACAGTTCTCTATATTGAAATCTAACAATTATTTCACTATCTTTTTCCTCAATAGGATTTTCATAATCAAGTATGAAAAACCTTTGTTTTGTTGCTTTGTTTGAACCTAATTCCTCTTTTGCTGAAACTGTCCTAAAAACAATTTTGTAGTGTCCTACTTTAAAAGTATAATCTCTAAAAAGTAAACCTGTCTTAATATAATACTGATCAGCGTTTGCCCAATAAAGCTTTACTTCTTCCCCGTTATAAGGGATTGCATATTTATGTCCTTTAATTGAATATCTATATTGTGGCACAAAATCTCCTTCTTCATAATATCTTGAGAAAAAATTATAGAGGTCGTTAAAAACATTATCTTTTATTTCATCAATCGCTTCCATTTCTTCTTTTTGTGCTTTTAAGGTTATGAACTCTTTGCCTATGTTAGTGTTTTTATATTCTTCCTTGAGGTCACCCGTAGGAGTGAAAACCTTATCGCCTAATGTTTGGATAATTTTTTCTTTTACATCTTCAAATCTTTTGTCTATGTTTTTCAATCTTTCATCCTTGTGTTTAGTAAAAGCAGATTCTACTTTTTCTTTCAAATCTTCGTTAATAAACCTTTCAATTTGTTTTCTTTTATAATTTAAAATCCTATAAATACCAAAATCTAAATCAGAGCTTTCGAATTGAAAAATTTTCTTTAAAAGTTCTTGAAATTTCTGTAAATTATTCATAATAAATTTTTAATTTTTGCCTTTATTTATTAATTTTAACAAGGTTTTGGTTTTTTCGAAATTTTGGAGGGTTATATTGGAGGAATTATTATAAAAGGTGACAACTCAATGAGCTTTTCAAAATTAATTTTAGTATTCGTTTGCCTTTGGTTGTTTTAAAATATTTTTCCCGTCTTTGATCATCTACATTTGAGAGAAAATATTCACAAAAAAATCAATTTAAAAGATCTTAGTAGAGTATATAGCCGTGAACCGTACTTCGCTGTAGTTTGCTCCGGGGGCAGGATTCGAACCTGCGACATCCTGGTTAACAGCCAGGCGTTCTACCGCTGAACTACCCCGGAATAATATTTAATATTTTTTATTTTTAATTACTACATTTAAATTATAGCATAGAAAAATTAGAAAAATCAATCTCTGCCCTTTAGTTCCCTAAATTTTGAAAGCTCTTTGCATAAAATTTTTAATTCTTCAATGCTAATATGTTGTTCTGTATCTGTTTCTGAATTTCCTGCTTCAATTAAAATACCATCATACAAATAATTTTTATTATCAATTTTTATTTTCATTGCTTTGATTGTTGCTGGTAAAATTTTTTCTCTCATTTTAGGTCCATGGGAATGTGAGGGATCAAAAAATAACAAACAACCTGTATGTTGTTTAACTCTCATTGCTAAATTGTGGACTGGATAATTTCTATATCCTCTTTTTTCTGCTACATCAACGCCTCTATGAATTAAAATAATTCTATCTTTACTTAAATTTGAATAATGAACTAACCCTTCCCATGTTTTTTCTGCAGTTGTTCTTTTTTTATAATTTTTTGAGTTTGCTCTTTTTAAATAATCACCAAGCCATTTAGGATTTTTAATTCCTAGATACCAATTATTCCTTTTTATAAATTGAGACATAACAAAAATTGGCCAACCAAGTTGATTTACTGCAGGATTCCACAAAAGCAATTTATTTTCAGGTATAACATTTTCATATAAATAAGGTTGTATTAATGGATCCATTATTTCAGTTGCAATTAATAAGTTTGTTTCTTTATAAATTTTTTGAGCTATTTTGATGCTTTTGAACATTTTTATTTTTTTAAGATTTTTATTTTTCAAGAAACTATCCAAATTTTTTATATAATCTTTAAAATCTATTCCCATCCCCTTACCATTTTTATAAAAATAGGTTCTTGATTTTAAACCAACAACTCTTGTTCCCCAAATACAATATTTACCATTTATTTTAATTTCAGCAATTTTATAAATGTCAATAATATTTTTCTGATTTAAGGAGCAAGGTCCTGCTATAATTTTTAATTCTCTATTTTCCATATTTAATAAATTAAAGTACCTTTAAAATTTTTGTTTTCCAAGTAATTTTTCAAATTTTTTAAATCATTTCCATTTATTATTACCACTTTAAATTTAAATTTTTGGGCTAATTTTGAAGCAATTGGATCAAACGGAGCTGACATTCCAGGTATCCATTTTTTTTCTATTAAATTTAAATAATCCTTCCAAGAAATTTTTTCAAATGGTTTTGCATCTTTAAACTTATTTGGATCTTTATCATAAACATAATCAACATTGGTTAAATTTATAATTTTATTGGCACTATAAGTTTTAGCAAGTAAAACTGCATCATAATCTGTACTAAATCCTGGCTTCCAACCTGCTGCAATTAAAATTTTTTCTTTAAGTTTAATTTTCTCTTTTGGATTTTTAATTATTTTATAATAAGCATATTTTCTAAATATTGTTAAAAGTAAATGGGCATTGATTTTTGTTGCATGTATTCCAAGCCAATCAAGATCTTCGTTTGAAACTTTTACTAATGCTTTTGCTGCATTTTGATAATTCCTTGCCGTTTTCCCTCCCCCAACAATAATAATAAATTTCTTGCCATTTTTAATCTCTTCTTTTATAATATTTTTAAATTTTTTTAAAAATTTAATATCAATTTTAGATGGAACAATTAAGCTTCCTCCGAGAGAAATTACAAGTAAATTCTTCATTTTATAAATTATACACAAATTTTACCATGTTAAAAGAATTTATTTTAAAAAGAAATGAAAATTACAAATTTAAAATTTTAAAAATAAAAGAAATCAATAAAAAATTCTTGGATCTAATTAAAAAAAATATCAAAAACAACAACTCTGATCAAAAATTTTTAAAGAAGTTAAATAAATTAAATAAAGAAAATTTAGGAAATTTTTTGTTTTTGTTAAGAAGTTTGGATTTTAGATTATTGGAATTTCCGAAAAATTGGCAATATAAAAATGAAAAAGGATTTTTTGGATTAATGGAAAGGATGATAGATTTATTTAAAATTGTCGAATCGAATAAAGATAATCTAAATTTTAATATTTTTAAGAAAATTATTTCTCCAAAAGAAAGTTTAGTCTTGGCAAAGTTAAGATACAAAATTTTTAGGTCTTCTCTAAATTGGCTTCAAAAATATAATAGAAATTTCGATAATTATTTTGAAGAAAATAAAAATGTTTTTGATTTTTGTGTTAATTTGTTTGAATTAGAAAAATATAGAGATTTTCACAAAAACTTTTATTTTTTAAAGCCTAATCAGCTTTTGTATTTAGAATATATATTAGCTAGAAATCTAAATAAAAAATATAAAAATGAATTGGAAAATTTGACAATCTTTGCTGATTATAGAATTATACAAATTTTTATTAATTTTGGTTTAATTGAGATGCCGCAAAAATATTTGTTAAAATTAAAAAAAGAAAAATTTATAAGAAAATTTTGTTTATTTGAAAATGAATCAAGATTTGCTTCAATCTTGCTAGGGGAAGAATTAAGCAAAAAATTAAACATTCCTTCTTATAAAATTGATAATATTTTATGGTGGTCTTCTCATAAAGTTAAATTAAAAATTCCCGCACCAAAAGTAAAAACTATCTTTTATTAACCGCAGATAAACGCGTATACAACACTGATGAACGCGGATAATCGAATTAAATAACAAAAATGTTTAACTTCAAAATTATTAAAAAAGATAAAGAAACTAAAGCAAGATTAGGAATTTTAAAAACACCGCATGGAATAATTCATACTCCCAATATTGCTATTGTCGCCACAAAAGGTTCGATAAGAGGTATAAGTTTTGATTTAGCTAAAAAATTTGGAAGTGAAGTTTTTATGATTAATACTTTTCATTTTTTTCATAATGATAGATATAAAATAGTTGGAAAATTTGGAGGTCTGCATAAATTTTTAAATATTAATTATCCTTTAATGACCGATAGTGGAGGTTTTCAAGTTTTTAGCCTAGGTTTTGGAATGGAACATGGGGTTGGCAAAATTGCTGACATTTTCCCTTTAGAAACGCGGATAAACGCGGATTTTAACGCGGATAAACGCGGATTAAATAATAATCAGCATACTAATCTGCGTAAATCCGCGGTAAAGATTTTTGAGGATGGGGTTGAATTTATTTCTCCTTATGATGGCAAGAAATTATTTTTAACCCCGGAACTTTCTATTAAAATTCAAAAAATTTTAAAAGCAGACATAATTTTTGCTTTTGACGAGTGTACTTCCCCATTATCTAATTATGATTATACGAAACTTGCAATGAAAAGAACTCATAGATGGGCGATTAGATGTTTAGATGAATTTAAAGCAACAAAAAATCAAGTTATGTTCGGCATTGTCCAGGGAGGAGAATATGAAGATTTAAGAAAAGAGTCAGCAAAGTTTATCAATTCTCTTCCATTTTTTGGTTTTGGCATTGGTGGCAGTTTAGGAAAAAGCAAAAAAGATATTATTAAAGTTTTAAATTGGACAATTCCTTTGCTTGATGAAAATAAACCAAGACATTTATTGGGGATTGGTGAAGTTGATGATATTTTTAATTCTATTGAAGAAGGTATTGATTTATTTGATTGTGTAATTCCTACAAGATGGGCGAGACATGGAACTGTTTTTACTTTTAAAGGAAGAGTAAATTTAAAGTCAAGCAAGTATTTAAATGATAAAAAGCCAATAGACTTAGAATGTAAATGCTCGGTTTGTCAGAAATTTTCTAGAGCTTATATTTGCCATCTTTTAAAAGAAAAAGAAATTTACGGAATAATGCTTTTAACAGAACATAATGTTTTTTGGATTTTAAATTTATTTAAAGAAATTCGCAAAGCAATTAAAGAGAATAAATTTTTAGATTTAAAAAGAAAAATTTTAAAATATTGGTAACAAAATTATAAAGCGTAGCATCTCTATTTACAAAATAAAATTATTGTGGTATAATATAAGCGGCTATTTAAAACAAAAAAGAGGTGGAAAAATGTTTTTTAAGATTAAAAAATATATGTTTTTATTTATATTATTAATTTTAGACCATGTTTGGTTTATTTACTTTTTTATTAATTTATCTTCATTTCATATTTTTACGCTTCTGATTTTTTGTATTTTTTATTTAATTATAAACTTTTTTTCTTTAAATTTTTTAAAAAAATTTTTATCTTTTAAAGTTAGTTGTGTAAATAAAATTTTTTTAGATTTGATTAAAGATAATATTAAAATATCTGGCGGTGGAGGATTTTTTCTATTTATCTTAGATTTGATTATTGATTCGACTATTATTTTGGTTTTTGGCATTAATTTTTTATTTTTTCCATTATTTTTCTTACTTTTTTTATTAAATAAAATTTTTTTGTCTTTAAATATCTAGGCCGAACTTTTCGTTCGGCCTTTTGTTATATATTTTCTAATTTCTTTTCCAATTTCTGGATGATTTAAACTAAAATCAATAATAGCTTTTACAAAGCCAATTTTACTTCCACAATCATATCTTTTCCCTTCTATTTCAACTCCATAAATTTTTCTTTTTTTAAGAATATTTCTTAATGCATCAGTAAGCTCTAATTCACCTTTTTTATTTATTTTCTTTAATTCGTCAAATATTTCTGGAATTAAAATATATTTTCCAATTACAGCTAAATTTGATGGCGCTTTTGATGGTTTTGGTTTTTCAACAATATCTTTTATTTCATATAAATTTTTATCAATTTTTATTCCTTTAACTACTCCATAATTTTTAAGATCTTTTTTAGGCATTTTACACAATGCAATTATACATTCTTCATATTTTTCAAATTTTTCAATTAATTGTAATAAAGCTGGTTTTTTACTTAAAACAATATCATCACCAAACAAAACAGCAAAAGGCTCATTTTTTACTAATTTTTCAGCCTGCAAAATCGCATCACCACTTCCTTTGTTCTCTTTTTGTCTTATATAGATAAAATTTGCTAAATTAGCAATAGATCTTATTTTATTCAAAATTTTTCTTTTATTTTTTCTTAAAAGTGCAAGTTCTAATTCAGGAGAATAATCAAAATAATCTTCTATAGCTCTTTTATGTCTTCCAGTTATAAAAATAATATCTTTAATTCCTGAATTTACTACTTCTTCAACTATAAAATGAACAACTGGTTTATCAATAATTGGCAGCATTTCTTTTGGTTGTGATTTTGTTGCTGGTAAAAATCTTGTTCCAAGTCCAGCTACAGGAATTATAGCTTTTTGAAATTTTCATACTTAATTATATTTTGCTCTTTTAATAAATTCTACAAATAAAGGATGTGGATGTAAAAATCTAGATTTAAATTCTGGATGAAATTGAGTGCCTAAAAAGAAAGGATGAATAGATTCTGGGAGTTCTATAATTTCTACTAATAATCCATTTTCCGATGTTCCTGAAAACACTAGACCATTCTTTTGTAAGATTTTATGAAATTTAGGATTAACTTCATAGCGATGACGATGTCTCTCCACCACGGATAAATACGGATCTAGAACGGATTTGTGCGGATTATTTTCTCCCACGGATTCATTTGGATTTGGAACGGATATATGCGGATCATTTTTATCAGTTTTTATCCGTTTAGAATCCGCATTAATCAGTTCATAATCCGCATTAATCCGCGGTTGTGTATATGCGCGGTGGGCTATTGTTCCTTTTTTAATTTCACATTTCCAATCTCCAAGTCTCATTGTGCCTCCATATAATTTTTCTTTTAAAAATTTCTTTTGATCTTTTAAAATATCAATTACTGGATATTTTGTCTTTGGATTAACTTCAGTCGTATGAGCATTTTTCAAACCACAAACATTTCTTGCAAATTCAATAGTCATAAGCTGAAGTCCATAACATAAACCTAAAATAGGAATTTTATTTTCTCGACAAAACTCAATAGCCAAAATTTTTCCTTCAACGCCACGCGAGCCAAAACCTCCAGGAATAATAATGCCATTATAATTTTTAAGCTCTTCTAATTTATTTTTATCTTTTTCATATTCTTCTGAATTTAGCCAATCAATTTTTGATTTATACCCTAAATACCAACTTGCATGTTTAACAGCTTCAATCACAGAAATATAAGCATCAGACAAAACAAAATCTCCTGTTTTAAAATATTTTCCTACAATACCAATTTTTACTTCTTCTTTTAATTTTTCAATCTTTTCGATTTCTTTTTTCCAAACAGCGGATTCATTAGGATATGAAACGGATTTATACGGATTATGTTCGGTCACGGATTCATTCAGATTTGGAACGGATTTATGCGGATCATTTTTATCCGTTTTAATCCGTTCAGAATCCGCATCGATCCGTTGGTAATTTTTATCCGTTTTTATCCGTTTAAAATCCGCAATAATCCGCGGTAGCCTTAAACTTTTCAAAATCTTCTCTCCTAATTTTTCTTTTTCAAAATTTAAAGGAATTTTATAAATTATTTTTTCATCAGGAGCAGAAATAATATTTTCTTTAGGAATTCCGCAGTTAAAAGAAATTTTTTCTTTTCTTTTATCATCTAAAGGATAAATAGCTCGAGCTAGAACAAAATCTGGATGAAGCCCCGCAGAATTTAAGGTTCTTATAGCATATTGAGTTGGCTTTGTTTTAAGTTCCATACCTTCTCCCTGATAAGGAAGATAACTAACTAAAATTAAAAGAACATCTTTTGGTTTTTGAAGTTTTAAAATTCTTACTGCTTCCAAAAATAAAATATTTTGATATTCTCCTACAGTACCGCCAATTTCAATTAAAACAATATCTGCATTCGTCTTTTTTTGCGCTTGATTTATTTTTTCAATGACTTCTAATGGCACATGGGGGACGACTTCAACACATTTTCCATCAAAATATAAACTTCTTTCTTTTTGAATTAAAGATAAATAAACGCTACCAGTTGTCATATAATTTTCTTTTGTAAGTTCTTGATTTAAAAATCTTTCATAATGTCCCATATCTTGATCGCATTCAGTTCCGTCTTTTAAAACAAAAACTTCTCCATGCTCGATAGGATTCATTGTTCCAGCATCAACATTTACATAAGGATCAATTTTTATACAAGTAGTTTTGTAGCCATACCAAGTTAAAATCTTGGCAATTGAAGCAGTAGCTATTCCTTTCCCTACTCCTGACATTACTCCTCCACAAACAAAAATATATTTTGGCATAATTTATAATTATATAATAAAAGCTGTGTTGAAATTGATAAGGATTATTTAATTTATCATACTCTTTCGAAATTAAGTAATGAATTTATATAATTGTAAAAAATTTAAAAAATAAATATGTTAAACACAAACACCACAAAAATGAACCTAATAAAGTAAACACGCAAAATAAAACAAAATTTAATCTTAAAAAACCAGCAGGATAAGAAATTAGATGTCTTACTCCGGGCAAAAATCTTCCTAAAAATACACCTAAAATTCCATATTTATTTAAAATTTTTTCTGATTTTTGAATTTTTAAATCAATAAAAGAAAATTTTGAAAAAAATTTATTCAAAACATTATAAATTAGATAGCCAATAAAATAAGAAAAGATACTTCCAAAAAGAGAACCTAAAGTTGCACTAAAAACTACACCCCAAAAATTTAAAATATTTTTTTTAATAAAAATACTTGCAATGCCTAAAACAATTTCGCTTGGTAAAGGAAAAATAGTAGATTCTATTGCCATTAAAATAAAAACAGAAAAATATCCATATTGAGATATAAAACTTTCAACAATTTGATTCATTAATAATTATAATAAGAACTTAAAACAAACCAATAAGATAATTTAACACAAACCCATGCGAACTTAAAACGAACCAATACGAACTTAATTAATTTATCCGCGTAAATATTATCCGCGTTAATCCGCGTTATTAATCCGCGTTCATCAGCGGTAGCGTTAATCAGCGTTAAAATCCGCGTTCATCCACATTGTTATCCGCGTTCATCAGCGGTGGCGTTTATCGCTAGTTATGTTATAATTTAAACTATGGCCGAGAAAAAGAAAAAAACAATTTTAATTAGATTAAAATGTTCAGAATGTCAGAGAGTAAATTATTATAAATATAAAAATAAAGCTTTAGATAAAAAATTAGAGTTTAAAAAATATTGTAAATGGTGTAAAAAGCATACTACTCATAAAGAAAGTAAAAAATAAATTATGTTAACTAGTGCTGGAATTTTAGTTTATAGAATCAAAAGTGGTAAAATTGAAGTTCTTTTAGGAAAAACTGGTGGACCTTTTTGGAAAAAAATAAAAAGATCTTGGCAGATTCCAAAAGGTAGAGTCGAAGAAGGAGAAAGTTTAGAAGAAACTGCAAGAAGAGAATTTTTTGAAGAAACGGGAATTAAAATAGAAGAAAATATAGAATTTTTAGGAGAAGTAAAATCAAAATTAGGTAAATTATTTAAATGTTATTTTTTAGAAAAAGATTTTGGATGGGACGAAAAAATACCAGAAACAAAACCAACAGTTGAAATTAAATTCAAAAATAAAAATATAAGTTTTAAAGAAATAGAAAGTTTAAAATATTTTGATATAAATGAAGCTAAAAAAGTTATTTATGAATATCAAGTTCCTCTCTTAGAAGCCTTAGAGAGAAAAATAAAAAATAATGATTAACTTTTCAAGCAACATTTTTAAATTTCTATTTATTGTCTTTTATAAATTTCGTAAACTTCATCTATTGTTGTTGCTTGGGTTGGATCTTTATCGTCACGCCATCTTATAAACCTTGGAAATCTTAATGCAATTCCACCTTTTTTAATCTTATCTTTTAGAACTGTATGGACAGGACTTATTGTAAGATCTGCTCCTTTTATTTCCATAACAACTTTTGGCTCAAACCAAACATCAACATCAATTTCTGCTTCCACTAATTTGCTTTTTTCTTTAATTTTATATTTATCTAATATTTTTGGTAAATTCTCTAAATCTTCATCAGTAAAACCAGCACCAACCTTTGTAAAACTATAATATTTATTTTTTTTAGGATCATAAAGAGCAACTAACAAAGAACCATATGTTTTTGCCCTTTTACCTGTTCCATAAATTCCACCAATAACCACAACATCAAAAGTATCTACTAATTCATCTTTATAATCTTTTTTAAATTTTATCCATCTCCAAGCTCTAACTCCAGCCTCATAAATACTTTTTGAATCTTTTATCATAACACCTTCTCCACCAATTTTTATAGCTTCTATAAATAATTTTTCTATTCTATCTTCATCGTTGCTTTTAACTTTTTCATATTTTGCTAATTTTATTTTTTCACTTTCTTTTAATTTATTTGATAAAATTTCTTCTAATTTTTCTTTTCTTTTATCAAGCGGCTCTTGAATTAAACTTTTACCATTTAAATAAATTAAATCAAAAACAAAATAAACAATTGGTATTTTTTGAGAGTACTCAATAATATCATACTTTCTTCTTCTTTGCATTAAAATTTGAAAAGGTTGTAAATTACCATTTTTATCTATTGCAACAACTTCTCCTTCTAAAATTGCATTTTTAACATTAATTTTTCTTAATTCTGAAACTAAGTCAGGAAATTGATGAGTTATATTTTCGTGCCTTCTTGAATAAAGAAAAATTTCTTTATCGCCTAAATGAGCTTGAACTCTTTCACCATCATATTTTACTTCTACAAAAACATCATTTTTAATATTTTCTTTAATTTCTTTTATTTCTTTAACTCTTTGAGCAAGCATCATTCTAACTGGAATTCCAACTTGCGGATCTAAATTTTTCAATTTATCTATACCAGAAGATAACGCAATATAAGCAACTTGGCCCAAATCTGACAAAACATTAAAAGCATGCTCTAATATTTTTTTCCCTTCTTTAGAGCCGGTTAAAACTTTAGATAAAGCATATAAAAATGTCATATCTGATGCTCCGAGCCTTAAAGTACCCAAAACTGATCTAATTAAATATTTTGCTTCAATTGGCAAAGATTTTTTTATTAAAATTGCTAAAAGCTGGAGTTTTCTTTCTTGAGATCCTTTTCCTTGAGATAAGGCTATTTTTTTTAATTCTTCAAAAACCTCTTTAATTGTTAATTCTTCTTTAGTATTTTTAATTAATTTTTCTGCTACAAGACCAAGATCCCCAGTTTCTTTATATAATTTTTCAATTTTATTTATATCCTCTTTTAAACCTAAAGCTAAAGATCTTATAACTAACTTTTCTGCTAAACCTAATTCTAAACCTTGATAATCAGGAGCAATTTTACCTTGTAAAAGATATGCTGTAATTTTACCCTCTTCAGGAGAAATTTTTTTCAAAAAATCAGCCAAAATATCAATCATTTTTAAATTTGAAGAAGTTTTTTCTAGTTCTTGGAAAAGTTCAGCTAACTCTTTAAATTTTCTCATAGCTGCCGGGCCTGGACTCGAACCAGGATTTCCAGGTCCAGAGCCTGGCGTCCTACCATTAGACTACCCGGCAGGAGATTAAAAATTCTCTAAATCTTCATCTAGATTATCCTCAGGAATTTTAATTGTAGATGTGATCACTTCTTCTAATTCTTGAACAAAATTTTCTGTACTTTCTGCAGATGTTTTAGTAATCTCTAATGTGCTAGTTAAATTTGTTGTAGTTGTTTCTCCGATTGATGGTTGAGATTCTTTGACTGTTGTTTTTAAAGAAGATTTTACTTTAAAAAAATAAATTAAAATTATTAATAAAACTATTATTAAAAAAACAAATAAAGAAGTTAAATTTTTCTTTGGTTTTTGTTCTTCATTCATTTTACTGTTGAGAAGGAGTTGTTGTAGCCAATAGTTTTTTAATTTCGTCTAAAACATTTTTAACAACACTCCTTCCCTCTTTTACAATTAATTCTCTTAAATTTTTATGAGTTTCTCTAAATTCTTTTACTTTTTGAGCAAAATATTGCTTTGCTGGAGTTGAAGTAGAAAGATCTTTAAAATCATATATTTTATTTTGTTGATTTAAAACTTGTTCTCTTAGTTCATTAATTTTATTTTGTGCTTCTAAAAGTTTCTTCTCAGCATTCTCTGTATTCAATCCTTTTGATTTTAATTCTTTAATTTTCTCTTCTGCTTTTACAAGTTTCTCCTCTATTTGGCTAATATATTTTAAGTAATTGTCTGTGAAAATTTTATTAAGATCATTAATTTTATCATACATCTTTAATGATGCTTCTCTTTGTTTTTCTTTCAACATTTCAATTTTTGGTAATAAATTTTCTCTTGTTTCTTTTATTAATTTTTCTTTTTGTTCCCTAATTTCCTCAATTTTTTTATTTATTTCTTCTCTTAATGCTTTTTGCTCTTCTTTTAATTTTTGTATTTCATTTTTAAATTCATCAGAAGATTTTATATTTTTTATCTTTTCTTTTAAAATTTGAATTTTTTCTCTAAAATTTGGAGTTTCTGTTGAAGTTTTGCTTGAAGTTACAAATTCTATGGTTAAAGTAGCAGGAGAAATTTCTTCTCCTGTTGGGACTATTTTAATTTGATTTGGTTCTGTTTGGGCAAAAATTAAAATTGTCCCCAAAATAAATAATAAAATAATAAATGTTTTTTTAAAATTACTCATATTTTAGAATTTAATTATTAATAATGACCCCAATATAATTATAGCACAAGATATTATAAAGATATCCACCAAATTATCCTAAAATAACATTATGAAAACCACTTTCTTTAATGCCACCAAAAGAAATTTCTACAAATTCAGCATTTTTCCATAATTCTTTAATATTTCGAGCACCACAATAACTAAAACCAGATCTAATACCTTTTTCTAAATCTTCTAAAATAACATTGACACTGCCTTTGTATAGCACATAACCGATATCTAAACCTTCTGATGTGGGAATATAATTTTTTTCTTCTTTTGTTTTTTCTGTTTTGTTCTCATAAGCTAAAACAGAACTCATACCTCTAAAAAGTTTTACCCTTCTCCCATTTATAAAAAGAACCCTTCCTGGAGCCTCTTTTGTACCAGCAAGTAAGCTCCCAAGCATCACTGCATTAGCTCCAGCTGCTAAAGCTTTAACTATATCACCTGAATTTTTACAACCTCCATCAGCAATTAAATAAGCATTTTTCAATTTTTCCCTAATCCAAATTAAAGCACCAAGTTGTGGCACACCAACACCAGTTACAACTCTTGTTGAACAACTACTACCAGGTCCAATACCAACCTTTACAATATCAGCCCCTGATTTTATAAGATCCTTAGCACCGTCCGGAGTAGCAACATTTCCTGCAATTAAAGGAATCTCTTGAAATTTCTTCTTTATCATTTTTACAGCCTTTAAGGTTTTTTCTAAATGACCATGAGCAACATCAACAACTAAAATATCGCAGCCTGCTTTTACGAGTTCTTCTGCTCTTTCCAAAAAATCACCCCTTATTCCAATAGCAGCACCAACAAGCAATCTTCCTTTTTTATCTTTCAAAACTTTTGGATTTGTAACATTTTCTACATCTTTTGCAGTTATAAGTCCCAATAATTTTTTATTTTTATCAACTATAGGAATTTTTTCTATTCTATATTTTTTGAAAATATTTTTCGCTTCTTCTATAGTTAAATTTCTATTACTTACAATTAATTTTTCAAAAGGAGTCATTATTTGATAAGCCTTTTTATTTTCATCTTCAAAAAGATAATCTCTTTTACAAACAAGCCCTAATAATTTTTTATTTTCATCTACAACCGGAAAGGTATTAAAACCATAAAAATTTACGAGCTCTAAAATTTCTTTAATGCTTGTTTTAGGAGAAATAGTTATTGGATTTTCAATTAACCAATTTTGAGCTCTTTTTACTTTTTTGACTTCTTCTACTTGCTCTTCTATAGAACAAAATCTGTGCAAAATCCCTAAACCACCATTCTTTGCCATTGCAATAGCCATTTTACTTTCTGTTACAGTATCCATTGGAGAAGAAATTATAGGAATATTAAGCTTAAATTTCCCTAAATTAGTACTTAAATCAATTTCTGATCTTGAATCAATTGGAGATCTTTTTGGCACTAAAAGAACGTCGTCAAATGTTAAAAATTTCCCTATTATTTTTTTCTCAAACACAATTTCAAATTATAACATAATTTGTTATATAATTTAATTTATGAAAAACGAGCTTGAAAATAAGCTTAAAAAAATACTTAAAACTAAAGAAAAACCGCAAGTTAAAATAATTTTAAATCAACATGGAGATTTAGCATCGAACGCTCTTTTTATTTGGGCAAAAGAAAATAAATCTAATCCTTATAAAGGCTGGGAAGAAAATAAAGAAAAACTAAATTATTACTTTAAAAATATTTTTGATAAAATAGAATTTGAAAATGGCTATCTAAACTTTTTTATTAAAAAAGATATTCTATTTAAATTTTTCAAATTGCTTTTAAAAAACAAAAAAAATATTTTCAAATTAAATTTTTTTAAATCAAATTTTGGGCATAACCAAAAAATAATTTTAGAATTTGTATCTGCAAATCCAACCGGCCCCCTTCATCTTGGAAACGGAAGAAATGCTATTTTAGGAGAAATTCTTTCAAGAATTTTAAAAGAAACAGGATTTTCTGTTTTTAAAGAATACTATAACAACAACAGGGGGAAACAAATTGAAACACTTGGATTGAGTGCTTTAAATTTTTTAGGTTTAAAGATAGATAAAGAAGATCTTTACAAAGGAGATTATTTAAAAGAACTAGCTGAGAAAAATAAAGGGCTTTGTTTAAAATTTAAGGATCAGCCAGAATATTTAGGTTATCTTTTAAGTAAAAAAATTTTAGAGTTTTATATTAAGCCGACATTAAAATCTTTAAATGTTAGTTTTGATAATTTCTTTTCAGAAAAAAAACTTTATGAAAAATTAGATAAAGAGGTTTTAAATAAAATTAAAAAATTTACTTATGAAAAAGATGGAGCTTTATGGTTAAAATTGCAATCAAAAGATGAGGTTTTGATTAAAAAAACAAAAGAACCAACCTACTTTTTCTCAGATATTCTTTATCACTACAATAAATTTAAAATAAGAAAATTCAAATACTCTATAAATATTTTTGGAGCAGATCATTTAGATCATGCGCGAAGATTAAAAGAAGCCCTTAATTATTTTGGAATCAAAGACAAACAATTAAAATTTATAATTTATCAGCTTGTTTATGTTAAAAAAGGAGAAAGTACTTTAAAAATGTCAAAAAGAAAAGGTGATTTTATTTTACTTGATGATCTAATAAAAGAAGTTGGTCCTGATCCAATTAAATTTTACTTTGCGCTTCATCCCCCAGAAACACATCTTTTATTTGATATAGATTTAGCAAAAAAAAAGAATGAAGAAAATTTATATTGGTATGTTGTTTATACTGGAGCAAGATTATGGAGCATTTTAGAAAAAGCAAAAAAAGAAAAAATAATAAAAAATTTAAATTTTAAATTAGATCCAAAAAAAGCATGGGATTATTTAAAAGAAAATGATGATGTAATTAATATTTTAAAAAGAATTTATTTTGTAAAAGATATTTTAATAGATATTTCGAAAAATTTTCAAATTCAAATTTTACCTCAATATATTGTAGAACTTTCAAAAATAATAAACAGTTTTTATGAAAAAGAAAAAATAATAGAAAACGATCTTAAAAAAACTTTATCAAAACTTGAATTTGTATATTGCATAACTAATGCCCTTAAAAGACTTTTTTATTTAATAAATATTGAATTTAAAGAAAAAGTTTAATACAAAAAGACTATGCGGACTTTACGCAGACTTAGCAGAAAAAATATTTTATAATTTCTCACCTCTCACCCCTCATCACTCACTACCCATCTCTAATTTTTTAGTTATCTCTTTTATTATATTTTTATGAATTTTTTTAATTGAGGGCTCGCCATCTATTTGTAAAAGTTTATTTTCTTTTTTAAAGATTAAAATTGCCGGCCAAATATTCTTTTTAAATTCTTGTATTCTTATCTTTATTTTTTCTTTTTCATCTAATCCCTCTTTTCTTTTTCTTTTCAATGCTCTTTCATATACTGTTTTTTCACTTACTTTAAGAAAAATTAAAATAAAATTATCTTTATAATATTTCTTTAAAATTTTCAACATAACACGAGCCTCAAATCTTGATCTTGGAGAACCACTAATTATTAAACTATTACCCTCTTTTGCTGCTTCCTCTATTTTATTTTTAATTAAATAAGATACAAAACCAAAACTAACTAACTTGCCAGAGTAAAATTTTTTTATTTCTTTATCTTTAAAATATGTTTTTCCAAAAAATCTTATTTTTTTAGGACATTTTTTGAAAAATTTAAATAACTCTTCAGATGAACGAATAATTTTAAATTTTATTTTTGGATTATTTTTTTTAAGCCACTCTGAAAGTAAATTAACTTGGGTATCTTTTCCTGAGGCTGGTAAGCCAGTAAAAATTATCGCAAACATATTAATAATTATAAAATAAACAAATAAAAATTGAAGCAAATTTTGTGGAAAAATTTTAATAAATTGTTTTTGCGTTATAATATCTTTATTATGGAGGGAGAAAATAGAGTTATAAA
>JAPYWP010000042.1 GCA_028276315.1 Minisyncoccota bacterium
TCCATCTGACTGGTACCAAATTCTTCCTTCATCTGGATAACCGGTATCAAAACCCATCTGCCAATTATTAGTCTTCACACTAAATCTTTTTACAGGTGCCGTCGTCCCGATGCCGACGTTGCCATTTGAGTCTATTACTAACCTATATTGATTCGCTGTATTATCAAAAATACCAAAACTACCTGCAATATTTGCAGCTCTATTTATTAATTCCCACTGGCGACCAGATGTTCCAGTATCTGTAAGACGTATATACCTATTATTACTACTTGCATCTTGTGAAATTTCTAACTTCACAGCTGGCGTTGTAGTTCCAATACCTACTTTACCTAAAAATGAATAATCTGCGCCAGAAGTTCCTACAGAAGAACCAAAAGTACCATTTGAAATTAAAGAAGCATTAACTGTACCTATGATATTACCAGTAGAATATATATCTCCTGCAACGGTTAATGTAGTAGCGGGTGTTGTTGTATTAATTCCTATTTTACCACTAGTATCTTGATAAATTGTTGAAGTTCCTATTGAAGTTGAAGTTGTCCATCTAGCAATATAGTTTGTTATACCACTTCCATTAACTCCTTGCGGCCAAGAAGATTTACACTCATTACTTATACAAAGCTGAGAACCAGTAATAGTTCCTGTAGCTACAATATTACCAGCAACAACTAATTTTTCACTTGGACTTGTTGTCCCGATGCCGACGTTACCAGTTACAGCTAAAGTGGAATTAACTTTAAGGCCACCACAACAAAGTGACTCATAAGTAACCCATCCATCGTTCCAATCAAAGAAACCACCATCATCGGATATAGCAATTCCTCCTCCAGTTTGATTATTTCCATTTACCATCAGCTGTGGGTATTTGCCATAATAACTAGTACCACTTTTATATATTGTTAAAGGAAATCCTGGTGCCGTCGTCCCGATGCCGACGTTGCCAGAATTAGAAATATAAAGGGCAGTTGATGGACTAACGGGGTTTCCTTGAGTTCCCGGAGGGGCAACTTTAAACAAAATATCTCCGAAACCTACTTCTATAACTGAAGCAGGATTAGAATAAGCATATCTGTAAGTTGAACTGGCATTATCATATGTAAGTTGGTTTGCAATAAACAATACTCCCCCAGAAAATACTCCTATATTTCTGTAATCACCAAAACTTATATAGTTTGCGTGACTTCCGCCTATTTTAATTGAAGCATTGTTTACCGAACCATCACCTGTAATAGCCACATATGGACTACCAGAAAAATAAGCAGGAGAAGTTACATATAATCTGTAGCTTCCAGGGTTCGTCGTCCCGATGCCTAAACTATCTCTAATATAAGCACCACCATAAACAGATAATTCTTGAGGAAGATTAGCTTGAGAAGAAGTAGCAATACCCAAAGATGAAGGAAAAGCATAATTACCACTACCAAATACCCCAGATGTAATATTCCCAGCATTAATTTTTCCTTCTATACTTCCTGTGTCTGCTATTATTTTTGCATAACTTCCAATTCCTAAATAACCGCTAACTATTGTGGTTGTGCCATAGATTGTTAGTTTTGAGGTTGAAGTTGCTGGGCCACCAATACCTAAATTATTATTTTGATCTGCTTGTAATGTAGCAGTTGCATTTGGTGGTGGAGAGGATGGTGGATTAAAGGCAAAAGTTGGATGAATGCTTAAAATTAAAATAGAAATAAAAATATTTAATTTGTTAAGAAAATTAAAAATTGTCTTTTTCATAGAGAAAATTAAAACCCCCACTCCTTTTTGTGGAGAAAAAGGGTTTTTGCTCATAAATTATTAAATTATAAGAATTAAAAAAGAAAAAGTCAAAAGGAAAAAATTTATTTAGTTAACGAGTTTGGCGAGTTAAAGAGTTTGCGAGTTTAGCAAGTTAAAGAGTTTACGAGTTTAGCGAGTTGCTCAAATTAAATTATAACAATTAGTTAATAAACCCTAAATCTCCATTACTATAATTTCTTTTATTTTCTTAAATTGACGATCGCGTGTTACTAAAGGAAGATTATAAGCCAAAGCAGTAGCAGCAATACCTGCATCAGGAAGTTTTAATTTATAAATTCTTCTGATAAAAGCTGCTTTTTCAGCTATTGAATCATCAAATGGGACAGAGAAAAAGTTATTAAGAAAGAAACGAATTTTTTCTATATCTTTTGGTAAAAGCTGTGGCAGTGATAAAACTTCTGCTTTAGAAATTGTAGATATAAAAAGAGCTCGACCGGAATTTTTCCACTCTGAAAGCATCTTGATTACTTTCTTTTCTCCATTAAGATAAGCAATAAGAATGTTAGTATCAAGAACCATAAGAAGAAATTTTTAATAGTTTTTTAAAACGTTTTTCCCACTCGGCACGAATTTGCCTTTGATATTTTAAAGGATTAATTTTTTTACGCTTCAAAAGACCAGCAGCTTTAATCCAGCTTTTTGGTAAAGTTTTTCGAGATTTTAATATTTCTTTTACATCTATAATTGTTGCTTGTTTATTTTTAGCCATAAGTTAATTATAACATAAAATTACATTATAAACAATTAAAAAATTATTAAAAAATTAATTAGTTAACGAGTTTGGCGAGTTAACGAGTTTAAAATTCGTTAATTCGTTAATTCGTTAATTGTACAGTTTCATTTCTTGAATCTTTTATAGGCTCTTCCTCGATGTTCTACTCCATAAAGAACAATTTCTTTCTTTTTATGATCAACCCATAAGTAAACTCGCCAATCACCAATTCGATATTTTTGTAAACCCTCCAATTCCTTTGGTAAATATTTAATAGGAAATCTTAAAAGCTCTGGGTGGTTGACTAAATATTCAATTTTTTGAATAATCCTCTTTGCAATCTGGCGATCTAATCTCTTGATGTTTTTATCAAATGTTGGAGTAGTTTTTATTTGATACATAAAGTCACTCTAATTCCTGTTTAAGTTTCATAAGATCCCTTGTTTTTCCACTTAAATGTTCTTTTCGTGCTTTTTTCATTTTTCTTATAAATCTCTTATCCAAGGAAAGCAAAAAATCTTCAAGTTCATTGCTAACTCTTTCCCAATTCTTTTGAGCCTCAATCAAAGAATCAAATAACTTTTTTGGTAAAGTAATTGTATTTGTTGTTTTATTGCTCATAAAATAATTATATCACAAAATTACATTATAAACAATTTAAAAATTAGTTAGCGAGTTTGGCGAGTTAAAAAGTTTGCGAGTTAAAGAGTTGAAGAGTTGGAATTTTTAATCCTCTTTTTTATCCGCGTTCATCTGCGGTATATTATCGTTTCATTAATCTTTCTATTCTCTCTTCTATTGGTGGATGAGTTAGCCAAATTTTAATATACCAAGGAGTTTTTGATTTTTGGGGAATGGGATTTTCAATAAAAAGATGAGCAAAATTTGGTGAAGTTTCAATATAGGGATTTTTAGAAATTTTTAAGAGTGCAGAAACGAGACCCTCTGGATATCTTGTTAAAAGCACGCCTGATGAGTCGGCTAAAAATTCTCTTTGTCTTGAAATTGCAAGATGTATAAGTTGCGCAACAATTGGAGTAATTAAAACTCCAAAAATAAATAATATAAAAACAATTGGATTTATTTCTTTTTTTCTTTCATCTTGTTGAA
This sequence comes from Minisyncoccota bacterium, assembly GCA_028276315.1. Lineage (GTDB taxonomy): Bacteria > Patescibacteriota > Minisyncoccia > UBA6257 > HR35 > RSWP11. Next base: position 3,623 of record JAPYWP010000042.1, read on the forward strand.
AGAAAATTAAACCTCTTAAAGCAAGATCAGCTAAAATAGCAAAGATAGAAACAACTATTGCTGAAAATGTTCCAACTAAAATGTCTTTATTTATAATATGAGAAAGCTCATGTGCAATAACACCTTCAAGTTCAGATTTATTTAAAACTTTCAAAATTCCAGAAGTAAGAACAATTGCAGCATTTTTTTCATTCCTACCTGTTGCAAAAGCATTCAATGCTGGTGTTTCTAAAATATAAATTTTAGGTAAAGTTTTAATGCCGGCAGTAATGCATAAATTTTCAACTATATTATAAATTTCAGGATAATCTTTTCTTTCTATTTTTTTAGCCCCAGTAAGATAAATAACTATCTTATCTGAGTACCAATAAGATAAAAAATTATTTAAAATTCCCAAAAATATAGCTATATAAAGAATTAAACGATTTTGAAAAATGTATGAAAGAATCCAGCCAAAAATTAAAAACAAAATAAAAACAGTAAAAAATAATAGCCAAGTTTTATAAATATTTTCTTTTATGTTTTTATAAATATTCATACTAAAATGGACAACCACCAGCCTGAAGACCTAAATAAGCATTTCCACTAGTAGTATAAACATAAAGACAATATGGACTACCACTTGCTGTATAAAGTAAAATGCCTTTTGGATTAGTGGAATTGCCGACAGTAAGAGTTCCTAAAATATTAACTGAATTTTGAAAATTAGAAATATTATTTACAGTTAATTGATTTTGAACTGTTAAACTTTGATTAATTATTACATTCCCAATTGAATCAACTGAAATAGCACCAGAACCACCAGGTGGGGGTGAACTTGGCTCTTGCCATGCTAAAACTAAATAAAGTGAAAAAAATAAAATTAAAAGTATAATAAAAAAATAATCTTTAGTACTCATAATTGTGGGAAGATATTTATTGTTTGACCTTCTTTTAATTTAACATAAGCTTTTTTAACTTTTTGTCTTATATTTTTATATTTGCTTAATCCTCTTTCCCTTCTTTTAAGATTTACTGTTCTAACATCAACAACATTTACTTTAAAAAGTTTTTCAATTTCATTTTTTATTTCATTTTTGTTTGCTTTTGGATCAACATAAAAAACATAAATACCTTCTTTTGCTAATTTTGTTGTTTTTTGAGTAATTAATGGTTTTTTAATAATTATCTTCATAGAGCCAGCGGTGGGATTTGAACCCACGACCTGACGCTTACAAGGCGTCTGCTCTACCACTGAGCTACGCTGGCAGATTTATTAATTATAACACCACGGATAAATGCGGATTTTGGAACGGATTATAACGGATTTATAAAGAAACTGCTCGGTCAGTCCCCCCTCTTTTTTAGCTAAATTCACAACTACTGAAGCATCTATAACAATCATAATTTTTCTCTGAAAGATCTAATTATCTCAATTCCTTTCCACTTTTTTAATGCTTTAGCATTTCTTTCTCGCCAGACCTTCATTCTTTTAATAGCCATAATTTAATTATACCATAACCGCGGATAAACCCGGATACAACGCAGATGAATGCGGATAAAAAAATACGCTGATTAACGCGGATTTAATAAAACGCGGATTTTAACGCGGATAGACGCAGATAAAAATGCGCGGATGAACGCGGATAACACCGCTGATGAACGCTGATACAACGCTGATAAACGCGGATAATAAAACGCGGATTAACGCGGATTATTAAAGTTCGATTGG
>JAPYWP010000043.1 GCA_028276315.1 Minisyncoccota bacterium
GTAATTTCAATTTTTGGATTAAATCTCATATCTAATTCTTCGTCTTTCAAATAACTAAATCCCCTCTTTGATTTTTCAAGATGCCAACTTGAAACTCCTAAGTCGAAAATTATTCCTGAAAATTCATAAAAATTCTCTTCTTTAATTATCTTTTTAATTTCTTTATAATTTTCGTTTCTAAATATTATTCTTTTTTTAAATTTTGGATATTTTTTCATAATTTCTTTTTTTGCAAGATCCAAAACTATTGGATCCCATTCAATTGCTAAAATTTTTCCATTGGGGCCTGTCTTTTTTAAAATTTCTATACTGTGCCCCCCAAATCCAAATGTTGCATCTATATAATTTTGATTTGACTTTGGATTTAAAATTTTAATTATTTCTTTAACTAAGACTGGAATGTGCATTTTTAATTAAGTTAATTTTTATTTACATTCAACTAGGGCAGCGGTCGAGCTTACCCCCTATAAACTTTTTTTTCTTATTTATATAATTTTGATTTGACTTTGGATTTAAAATTTTAATTATTTCTTTAACTAAGACTGGAATGTGCATTTTTAAATACCTAAATCTTTCAATTCTTCTGATATCTTATAGGCTTCATTTTCAGTATTTGCTTTATATTCTTCCCAAATTTTTTCATCCCAAATTTCTATTCTATTAAATACTCCGACAATTACTACTTGTTTTTTTAAACTCGCATAATTTCTCAAATTTTCAGGAATTAAAATTCTTCCCTGCTGATCTAAATCTTCTTCAATAGCTCCTGAAAAAATCAATCTCAAAAAAGCCCTAGAATTTGCTTGCGTAAGAGGTAGATTCATCAATTTATTAATAAATTTCTCCCACTCTTCCCTACTATAAACAAACAAGCATTGATCTATTCCTCGAGTAATTACAAGACCCGCGGCTAATTTTGGCCTAAATTTGGCAGGAATAGCCAATCTTCCTTTTTGGTCTAATAAATGTTTATATTCTCCTAAAAACATAGTTTTCCACAATCTGATTTAGTTATCCCCATATTTTTCCACAATTCCCCACTCCAATTGAAGTATAACCCATAATTATTATTTTTTCAACATTTTAAAAGCGTGAAGAAAAAATAAAGAAAATAAAATAAAAATTTAGATCTCATTAACAATTTTTCCACAAAAAAAATTTTTAGATTTTTCTATATTTTTAAAATAGCAAGTTCTAAAGGTAAAATTAAAATTGGGGGCTCTCTTTTAATTTGCCAATAACTTTCTAAAAAAATATTTATAAAATTTTGGATATCAGAAATAGGTATTTCTTTTAAAATATCGTATATTTTCTCAAAATCTTCTGGTATAAAATCGGATAAAACAAGGTTTTTTAATTCTGGGTTAACTCTTACAAGAGCAACACCTCTTAAAAATCTTAAAATTTCATCTACAAAAATCACTAAATCATAACCATTCAAATAAATATTATTTAAAATCTCGAGCAATTTCTTTTTATTTTTATCTCTTAAAGCTTCAAAAAAACTTAAAATAAAATCTTTTTTAACCATTCCAAAAAAATTCTCAATATCTTCTCTTGTTATGTTGTTAGAAAAATTTAAAATTTTATCTAAAATAGTTTCAGCATCCCTTAAACTCCCATTTGCTTGTTGCGCAATAAGTTTAAGAGCTTCATCTTCTATGTTTATTTTTTCATTCTCTTTTATTTTTTTTAGTTTTTCGAAAATTTCCTCTGATGTTAAAAACCTAAATTGGAATTTTTGAGTACGAGATAAAATTGTAGGAATTACTTTCTCTGGTTCTGTTGTAGCTAAAATAAAAACAACATAATCTGGTGGTTCTTCAAGAGTTTTTAAAAAAGCATTTGCTGCTTCTTTTGTTAATGAATGACATTCATCGATAACAAAAACTTTCTTTTTACCAATAAAAGGTCTTACTTTAACTCCTTCAATAATATCTCTAATTTCATCAATCCCTCTTTTAGAAGCTGCATCAATTTCTATAAAATCAATAAAACTTCCTTTATTAATAGAAATACAATTATTACAATTATTACATGGATCTGCGTTTTCTTTTAAATTTAAACAATTGATAGCTTTTGCAAAAATTCTTGCTAAAGTAGTTTTTCCTGTGCCTCTGGGGCCAGAAAAAAGATATGCATGCGCTATTTTATTTTGTAAAATTTGATTTTTAAGCGTTAAAACAACGTGCTTTTGTCCAATAAATTCGCTAAAATTACTTGGCCTATATTTTCTATACAACATATTAAAATTTTAAAATTAAATTGCAAAATATATTATAAACCCAAAATAAAAATCCTACATATTGTAAATTTTAGCTTTTTTAGAAAAATTAAAATTTCGGAATCAAATTTAAAAAGTACTCTATTAAATCATCTAATTTCATTTCTTTAATTTCTTTTTTGCCTTTTTCTCTTAAAGAAACAGTACCTTCTTTTTTTTCTTTATCTCCAACAACTAAAATTTCAGGGATTTTTTCTTTTTCTGCTAAAAATATCCTTTTTGATACAGTTTCTTTTGGTTCAAAAATTTTTATCCTAAATTTTTTTTCTTTTAAAATTTCAAATAATTTTTTAGCATAATCTAAATGATTTTCTGAAATAGGCAAAATTGCAATTTGAATTGGAGAAAGCCAAAAAGGAAAATTACCTCCATAATGTTCTATTAAAATTCCTAAAAATCTTTCTGTAGAACCCAAAATAGCTCTATGAATAACTATAGGATTTTTTTCTTTTCCATCTTTATCTATATAAGTTAAATTAAATCTTTTCGGAAGATTCATATCAAGCTGAACTGTGGAAAGTTGCCACTCTCTTTTTAGAACATCTTTAAACATAAAATCAATTTTAGGACCATAAAAAGCAGCTTCACCTATACCTATTTTATATTTTAAATTATGCGATTTAACTAATTTTTTTAGAATACTTTCGGCTTTTCTCCAAACTTTAGGCTCTCCTATATATTTTTCTTTCATACTTGGGTCATGAACTGAAACTCTAGCCCAAAACTCATTAAAACCAAATGTTTTATAAACTATCTTTATCATTTTTAAAATTAAATCTATTTCTTCCTCTATTTGATCTTCTCTTAAAAATATATGACAATCATCTTGAGTTAATGCTCTTACTCTTGTTAGGCCAGAAAGCTCGCCACTTTTCTCATACCTATAAACTGTAGTTGTACAAGTCCAACGGATAGGGAGATCTTTGTAAGATCTTATTTGAGATTTATATAACATCATAAAATGAGGGCAATTCATCGGTTTTAGATAGTATTCTTCGTCTTCTAATTTTAATGGAGGAAAAAGAGCATCATATTTTTCAATATGACCTGAAATTTCGTAGAGTTTTCTTTTTGTAATATGAGGAATCCATATTGGTTCATAACCAAATTTTTCTTGAAGTTCAGTAATAAAATTTTCAACAATTCTTCTTAAAATAGCTCCTTTAGGTAAAAATAGGGGTAACCCAGGTCCAATTTCATCTATAATTTTAAAAATTTCTAACTCTTCTCCTAATTTTCTATGATCTCTTTCTTTTGCTTCTTTAATTTTTTCTAAATAATCTTCTAATTCTTTTTTGTTTAAAAATGCTAAACCATAAATTCTTGTCATTTGAGGATTTTTTTCATTTCCCCTCCAATAGGCACCAGAGATAGAAACTAATTTAAAAGCATCAATTGGGACCTCTTTTGTATTTTTAACATGTCCACCCCTGCATAAATCAATAAATTCTCCAACTTGATAAATAGTAACTTTTTCAACTTTTTTTGGTTTTTTTTCTTTGTTTTTTATTTTTAAAATTTCATTAAAATCAGTTGTTCCATATTTTTTTAAATCTTCCAAAAGCTCTAATTTAAATGGTTGATCTTTAAATATTTTTTTAGCTTCTTGAAAAGTTATTTTTTTCCCCTTAAAATCTAATTTTTGTCTTATAATCTCTCTCATTAAATCTTCAACTTTTTCAAGTTCATTTATAGGCTTTTTAAGTATGAAATCATAAAAAAATCCATTTTCAATAACTGGACCAATTCCTAATTTTGCTTCAGGATCTATTTTTAAAATTGCATAGGCTAAAATATGAGCTAAAGAGTGCCTTATATTGTAAATCTTAGATTTTTTTTCCATAGTTAAAATTATACCACAACCGCGGATTTATGCGGATTTTTAAACGGATCTATGCGGATATTTTTTTAGATATCCGCTATTATCCGTTTCTAATCCGAATTTATCCGTAATTATACGTATAGATCCGCTGGTGCTATTTTGTTGCATTATATAATGCTTTGATTTCCGAATCAGAGAGGGCGCGATTGTAAATGCGGACCTCGTCGATGAGACCTTTAAAATATTCATCTCCGCCAGGAAAATTAGCTCCTATTATTATAGGTCCTATAGTTCCTAATGCTCCAACACTTCTAATACCGTCCAACTGACCATTTACATAAAATTTGGCATTCGAACCATCAGAACTTACAGCTGCAAAAATCCATTGATTTAATGGTAATACTGAAACAGCAATCACTTTATTTGCCCACGGAGATGGATTATTCCACATGAACATAAGTTTATTTCCGTTTATGTTATCTAAACCCAATGAAAAACTATCTAAAGTCTCGCTACCATATCTATCAACGATACTTGCCCACGGAACATAAGAAAACAATTTTATCCAGGATATTATTGTAATAGCAGTAGCAGGCATATTATTAGGAGAATAGATATTCCCATAATCATCCACTCCATCAAAACTTAAAGCATTACCTACTTTGCCATCTACCCAGCCAGAGGTTGCTGTAAAGTTAAAGTTATATAAAGTTCCATCATTCCCATTTCCAGAATAATCTCTAGCAATATTACCACTTCCTTCATCAAAGCTCCAATAACCTACTAAGCCTTGAGCTTGATTAATAAGATTTTTATTAGAATTTACTGTAGAATAGAGGTGTGGGAAATTATCTCCATCATTTTTAGAATTAGGTGTTCTTT
>JAPYWP010000003.1 GCA_028276315.1 Minisyncoccota bacterium
ATATAGTTTCTAGATATTTTAGATTAAGGGGTTTTGATGTTTTAATGGTATCAGGTTCAGATTGCTTTGGAACTCCAATTACTGTAGAAGCTGAAAAATTAAAAATAAGTCCAAGAGATGTTGTAAATATTTATCATCCAAGAAATAAAAAATTATTTAAAGATTTAGGAATAAGTTTTGACATTTATTGGAAAACAGATAATCCATTTCATAGAAAAATTGTTCAAAGTTTTATTTTAGAATTTGATAAGAAAAATTTACTTTTTATGAAAGAAGAACTTCAATATTTTGATGAGAAAGAAAAAAAATTTTTACCAGATAGATATGTGGAAGGTATTTGTCCATATTGCAAATTTAAAGGCGCAAGAGCAGATCAGTGTGAAAATTGCGGAAAGCTTTTAAATCAAAATTTAATAGATCCTGTAAATAAACTAACAAAAGAAAAAGTAATATTAAAGAAAACAAAAAGTTTATTTATAAATTGGCCAAAAATTCAAAAAGACATTGAAAAATATTTTAAATCAAAAAATAAAAATTGGAAAAAATGGATAGTAAAAGAAACATATGGTTGGTTAAAAAGAGGACTTGATTCAAGAGCAGTTAGTAGAGATATAAACTGGGGAGTAGAATTTCCGAAAGAATTAATTAAAAAATGGCCTGAACTTAAAGAAAAAAGAATTTATGTGTGGTTTGATGCAGTGATAGGATATTTTTCTGCGTCAGTTTATATTTTAAAGAAAAAAAATAAAAGTTTGGAAGACTTTTGGTTTAATAAAAATGCCTATCACTATTATTTTATGGGAAAAGATAATCTTGTTTTTCATACAATATTTTGGCCAGGACAATTAATGGTTTATAATGAAAAAATTCATCTTCCAGATTTACCATTAATTAATCATTATTTAAATTTAGAAGGAGAAAAATTTTCAAAATCAAGAGGAGTAATAATTGAAATTAGAGATTTTATAGATAAATTTGGACCAGATGCACTAAGATTTTACATTTGGAAAATAATGCCAGAAAATAAAGATTCTTCTTTTAGTTGGAATGATTTTTATAGAACTTATAATGATATTTTGGTTGGAAAGGTTGGAAATTTTTTACACAGATTATTTACATTAGGGAAAGATGCTATTTTAAAAGAGCCATCAAAAAAAATTATAGAAATTTCCTTAAAATACCTCCAAAAATCAGGTGAATTTATAGAAAAAGGTCAGTTTTTAAATTATTATAAATATTTTATTAATCTTGTAATGCTATCAAACAAATTAATAGATAAAAAACAGCCCTGGAAGCACAAAAATACAGAAATTTTTAATTTTATTTGCTCTGATTTATATCTTCTTGCCCTAACTTTGCTTATTTTACTTTATCCAGTTTGCCCCTTTGGTGTTAAAAAATACTTAAAATATTTAAAAATTAAAAAAATAATTTGGCCAGAGAATAAAAAAGAAATTTTACAAATTTATAATCAAATTAAAAACAAAAAAAAGCCAGAAATTGTTTTTCAAAAAATTAAAGAGGAAATTATAGAAAATAAAGCGAACTAATGCGAACTTGAAACGAATCAATGCAAATTTCAATAACGCGAACCTATACGAACATGAAACGAACTAATGCAAACTTTAATAATCAGCATTATTATCCGCGTGTTACTAAATCTGCGTTAATCTGCGTAAATATTATCCGCGTTAATCCGTGGTGTATCCGCATTAATCCGCGGTTATGAAAGTGGGAATTTAAGATTTCTTATTTTTTCATTTTGTCTTAGTTTTTCTAAAATTTTTATTTCAATTTGTCTTATTCTTTCTCTTGTAACTCCAAATATTTTACCAACTTCTTCTAATGTTTTTGGTTCTCCATCTTTTAATCCAAATCTTAATTCAATAACATTTCTTTCTTTTGGTGGCAAATCTTCTAATGCCTCGTTAAGAATAGATTTTATTGTTTGATAATAAGCATATTTTTCAGGAGAAAGAGAGGTTTCATCTTTTATAACATCTTCAACTTTAAGTTCACTACCCTCAATTATAGGACTTTCTAATGAAGTTGCTTCTTTTGCATATTTTATAAGTTTTCTTACTTTTGGCAATGGAATTCCAGATTCTCTTGAAAGCTCTTCTGGGGTTGGATCTCTACCAATTAATTGTTGAATTTCTTTTCTTATTTTATTAAGTTTATATAGTTGTTCAACTACATGTACTGGCAACCTAACAGTTCTTGCATGATCTGCAATTGCCCTAGATACTGCTTGTCTTATCCACCATGTAGCATAAGTTGAAAATTTATACCCTTTTCTCCAATCAAATCTATCAACAGCTTTTGTAAGCCCAATATTCCCTTCTTGAATAAGATCCATAAAATTTAAACTTGTTTTTTGATGCCAATATTTTTTAGCAATACTAACTACTAATCTTAAATTGGATTTGATAAGTCTTTCTCTTGCCTCTTTATCCCCTTTAGCTGCTCTTTTAGCTAATTCTTTTTCTTCTTCATAGCTTAATAATGGGTATTTATTTACTTCTTTTAGATAATTTTGTATAGAATCTGGTAATTCACTTTTTAATTCTAAATCTAAATCAGGCTCCTCTTCAAAAAATTGATGTGAAGTTTTAATCTCAACATTGCTTATTTCAGCTTGATTGTAAATTTCATCAAGTATTTCTAAATTTTCTTCTATATTTGGGAAAAAATGCAAAATATCATCATCAGTAATAAACCCCCTTTCTTTTCCTTTTTCTATAAGTTTTGAAATTTTCTCCTTTATTCTTTCGTCTAAAACAATTTCTTTCTTTTTTTTATTTTTCTTTTTTCTTCTTGGCATATAATTCTTTTAATTTTTTTGTTAATTCTAAAATTTCTTTTAATTTTTCTTCATTAATTTCACTTTTACTAATTTCTTCAATTTTTTTTCTATAAAATTCTTTCTTTATTTCTGAAATTAGAAAGTTAAGATACTCATTTAAATTCTTATTAACTGATTTTTCGTATTCATATCTTATTTCCCATAAACTTTCATATTTTGATAGATCTTCTGGCAAAAATTCTTTCATTTCTTCTAATATTTCTTTTTTATTCATTCCATAAGCTAAAGAAATTAATATCTCAACTAAAGATTCGTATCTTGAAATTTTTTCTTTTTTAATCTCTTCTACTTTGTCTTCTTTTTCTATTTCTATTTTAGGTAGACTCTTTTTAGCTTTTTCTATTTCCTCAACAAGCCATTCAATTTTTATTTTACCATAATTTTTAATTTTTTTCAACAACTCTATTCTTCTTTTGACTTCTGTTGCAGCTAAAAATTGCGGTAAAAATTCAATTAATTCTTCTTCTTTAAAATTTTCTAACCAAAAATCTAAAAGTTCTTTTACTTTTATATCATTAACATCTTTTTCTATTAAAAAATCTCCTAAATCTTTTTTATCATATATTGCCTGAAAAAGATTCAAATTTTTCATTGTTGCTAAAATTGCGCTCTTTATAGTTGCATTCTTCCCTGCCTCATCATTATCAAAACAAAAAACTAAATTATTAGTTAATCTTGAAATTATTTTTATATGATAAGGAGTTAAAGCTGTTCCTAAGATAGCCAAAACATTTTTAAGACCTTTTTGCCATGCTAAAATTAAATCAAAAAATCCTTCAACTAAAAAAACTTGATTTTTATCTTTAATAAAAGGTAAAGCTAAATGAAAACCATAAAAAATTTCTCCTTTTTTAAATACTAAAGTATCAGGGCTATTAACATATTTTGGCTCTTCTGAATTTAAACTTCTACCAGAAAAAGCAACAATAAGACCTTTTAAATTATATATTGGAAAAATTAATCTTTTTTCGAATCTATTAAAAACTTCAAAATCTTTTTCATAAAAAATACCACTATCTAAAATAATTTGTTTTTCAAAACCTAAATTTACTAAAAAATCAAAAAGACCTTCTGCCCCATAACCAATTTGAAAATCCTCTATTGTTTCATTTTTAAGTCCTCTTTTTTTAAGATAATCAAGAACTTCTTGATTTAAAAAAAGTTTCTCATGAAAAAATCTTGCTGCTATTTTATGAATCTCTATTATCTCATCAATCTTTGTTCTTATTTCTTTTGGTATTTTTTTAAGTTCTATTCCTGCTTTTTGAGCTAAAATTTTTAAGGCTTCTTTAAAATCAACTTTTTCATATTCAATTATGAATTTAAAATGATCTCCAGCCCTATTACAACCAAAGCACTTCCAAATTTGTTTTTGAGGAGAAACATAAAAAGATGGAGTTTTTTCTGAATGAAATGGACAAAGAGCTCTATAAGAACTACCTACTTTTTTAAGGGGCAAATATTGACTTATTAAATCAACCAAATCAATTTTAGACCTAATTTCATCTAAAATAGAAGCCATAATTTATATTATAAAGCTGCGGAGGGGGTGGGATTCGAACCCACAAGGCCAAATGGCCACTGGTTTTCGAGACCAGCCGATTAGCCAATTCTCGCACCCCTCCACCACGGATCTATGCGGATATTGAAACGGATCTATGCGGATATTGGAACGGATTCATTCGGATTAAATAATTAAATATCTGCATTTAATCCGTTTAAAATCCGAATTAATCCGTTGTTATCCGTTTCGAATCCGCATTTATCCGTTGTATTTAACTTTCTATTTGTGCCCCGGGAGGGAGTCGAACCCCCAACCTTGAGCTTAGAACGCTCCTGCTCTTCCAATTGAGCTACCGGGGCAATGGCGGAGGAGGTGGGAATCGAACCCACAAGTCCCGCTTAACGCAGGACGCGGCTTAGCAGGCCGCTGCCTTACCATTCGGCTCACTCCTCCAATGCTCTGCTTAAAGCATTTCCAAATTCTTTTGCGGCTTTAGGACCATTAGCTGTAATCAAATAACCTCCATCTTCTACAACTACAGGTTCATCTACATATTCAGCACCATTCTTTTTTAAAATTTCTATTGATTCTTTATAACTAGCCGATGACCAGACAGTAGCTTTTTTATTTTTTAAAACACCGCTTTGAGCTAAGATTGTTGGACTAATACAAATAGCTGCTAAATGTTTTTTATTTTCAACAGTTTCTCTTGCAATTCTATAACTTTTTTCATTATTCAAATTTTCTAAAGCCCCAGGCCCACCAACAAAAACTATCATATCATAATCTTTAACATTAACTTCGTCTAAAGAAACATCTACAATAACTTCTGCACCATCAGCACCAATAGCTTTATTTCCTTTATTTGTATTACTTGCTACAAATATTTGATGACCCTTATTTTGCAAAATCTCAGCAGGAACTAAAAATTCCTCATCTCTAAACCCTTCTTTTGCTAAAATAAATAATACTTTAGCCATAATTTAATTATAACATATAAATACGAATAACAACGGATAGATGCGGATTAGAAACGGATTAAATGCGGACAACAATGGATTAATTCGGATTCGAAACGGATGATAGCGGATATCTAAAAAATATTATCCTAATGAATCCGTATATATCCGTTCAAAAATCCGCATATATCTGTGGTTGCATAAATCCGCGTTGTATCCGCGTTTGTATTATCCGCGTCAATCCGCGTTGTATCCGTGTTCATCAGCGTTGTATCTGCTTTCATCAGCGGTTATGAATTATCCTTATTTCTACTTCTGGAGAAATTTCAAATTTATCTTCTAATGTTTTTTTTGTAAATTCAATTAAATTATAAACATCTTCAAATCTTGCTTTACCTAAGTTAATAATAAAGTTTGAATGTTTCTCTGAAATTTGAGCATCACCAATTCTTTTTCCTTTAAGCCCAGCCTCTGAAATTAAAAAAGCCATAGGTATTACAGGAAATGGATCATTTTTTACTTTGTTTTTTTCTAAAGCTAATTCTTTAACTCTTTTAGAAGCTATATCAAATGGATAATTTTTAAAAACACTTCCTGCATTAGGATACTCTAGGGGGTGTTTTTCTTTTCTATATTTTATTTTTTCTTCTGCTATTTTTCTTAAATCTTCAATATTATGGCCAGGATTAAAAATTAATTTGCAAGATATAATTAACCAACCACTATTTTTTCTAAAAAAAGAATTTCTATATTCAAATTCACATTCCTCTTTTTTAAATATCCTATATTCTTTTGTTTTTAAATTTATAGCTTCAACTTCTAAAATTAAATTTTTAAATTCTCCACCAAAACAACCAACACCACCCTCTATTGCGCCGCCAACTGTTCCAGGAAGTCCTCCTGCCCACTCCAGTCCTTGATAACCCAAATTAATAGCATATTCTAAAAGTTCACTAACTAATACGCTGCTTCCAATTTTTAAAATCCCATCTTTTAAATTTTCAATCTCTTCAAATTTAGGCTTTAAAATAATTCCATCAAAATCATTTATCAAAACATTTGTACCACCACCTAAAATAAAAATCTTATCATCTAAATTCATTTTCAAAAATTTTTCAACATCTTTTAAATTTTCAATTTCAATAAAATATTTTGTATTCCCACCAATTTTAAAACTTGTAAATTCAGATAAATTTTTATTTTTATAAATTTTCATAAAAATTTTATTTTTCTCATTAATGAAAAAATTTTTAAAATATAAAGAATTCTCCAAACAAGCCATGCAAAAATACCATAAAGATTAAATCCATTAATTTTCCCTATTGCAAAGTATCTACCTAGAGAAATTAAATCTCCTTTATGCTTGTAAACAAATTTTTCTAATGGTTTTTTATTAATTAAATTTAAAATATTTTTAGCTGCAGTTTTAGCTTGTCTTACAGCAACTTGAGCAAGTTGTGGAAGAGGTTTTTCTTCGTGAACAAAGAAACATATATCTCCTATAACAAAAACATTATCATAATTTTTAAGTTGCAAAAATTCATTTACTATTAATCTTCCATCTTTGCTTTTTTGAATATTCCCAATTAACTCTGGTAAATTTGCTTGAACTCCCGCAGTCCAAATAACTGTATTTGTTTTTATTAAAGTTTCATCTTCTAATCTAACCCAATCTTTATTAACTTCTTTTACTCCTTTATTTAAAATAATTTCAACTTTTTTATTTTTTAAAATATTAAAAGCTATTTTTCTTAACTTTGGTGAAAATTGCATTAATAATTCGTTTCCTTTTTCAATTAAAATAATTTTTATTTTATTATTTTCTTTAAAAATTTTTGATGATCCATAAAAATAATCAGCTAATTCTGCAGCAAGCTCTACTCCTGTTGCCCCTCCACCAACAATAACAAAATTTAATAACATAGGCTCAGCTAAAACTTTTTTTTCTCTAGCCTGATTAAAATTTTCAAGCTTTTCAAAAATATAATTTCTAATTTTTATAGCATCATCTAAAGATTTTAAAGTAAAAACATTTTCTTGTGCTCCAGGTATATTATAAAAATTAGCTTTTGATCCTAGGCTAATAATTAAATAATCGTATTCTACTTTCTCTTTATTAGAATCTTTTAAATATATAGTCTTATTCTCTAAATCTATCTTTTCCACTCTCCCTTGAATAAATTTGCAATTTTTATTTAAAATCTTATTATATTTTTCTATTATGCAATTTGGCTCAATCTTAAAAGCAGCTACTTCATGTAAAAGCAGCGTAAACAAAAAATATTCTTTTTCATCAACTAAAAAAATCTCAAAATTTCTTTTAATAAATTTTGAAAACCTTAAAAGATATTTATAAGAATAAATACCACCAAATCCACCACCTAAAATAACAATTTTTAGCATAAATTAGTATCCTAAACTAAATGGCCAAGGTTGGGGAACAAAAAGCAAAGATAAAATTGCTGCCCATAAAGCTAAATTTTTCATAAAATTTACTGTTTGAATCATTTTCATCTGAGGATCTTGTTCTCTCCAAAAATCATGCATCAAAAAAGTGGTGGGTAAAAAGAAAATAGTTAAAGCTAAAATTCCAATTTCTATATAAGCACCTAACAAAATAGAAAATCCGCCAATTAAAAGTAAAATACCACTAAAAATAACCATAAATTTTGGAGCTGAAATTCCTTTATTTTTAACCCATTCACTTAAGAAATTCAAATTTTTAAAATGATTAAAGCCATTAAAAATAAAATAAATTCCTAAAATAAGCCTTGAAAGAAAAAGTATATAAACGCTTGGCATATTACAAATAGATGGCAAGATTTTTATCTATGCCATCCATTAAAATTTTTAATTAAAATATTATAAATCAAAATTTTCATTCAGCAATTTTTCTAAATATTCTCTTTTAACCATAACTTTTTTATTAGGATTAAAAATATTATAAGGATCAAAAATTTTTTTAATTTCCAAAAAAATATTGTAAATTTCTTTTCCAAATTCTTTTTCTAAATATGGACCTCTAATTATTCCATCATTATGCTCTGCAGTTAAAATTCCATTATAATTTAGAACTAAATCATAAACCTTATCAGTAATTTCTAAAATATTTTTTCTTTGATTCTTGTTTTTCAAATCTATCAAAGGAATAATATGTAAATTACCATCGCCAAGATGACCAGAGATAGTATAAATCAATTTATATTCATCTAAAATTTGGTAAAGTTTTGGCAAAAACTCTGGCAAATATTCTGGCAAAATAATAAAATCATCAATAAAGGGTGAGGCAGTTAAATTTTTAATTTTTTCTCTTAAAAGTTTATAAGTATCTCTTCGAAGTTTCCAATATTTTTCTTTTTCCTTTTCATCTTTTGGTTCTCTAAATAAATATTTACATTTTTTAATTATTTCTTTTGCTTTTTGAGTTTTTTCTTTAATTTCATCTTTATCTTGACTTGTAAATTCAGCTAAAACAATTAATTTAGGAAAACCAATTTTAGCTATCATTAAAATTTCTGGCAAAAACAATTTAAAAGTCGAAAAAATTCCTTTAGTACCCAAAAGCTTTGCCATTTCTTTAAAAAATTTAAGAAAAATTTTAAAAGTATGATCATCAGTAATTTCAAGTGAGGTTGGCTCAAGTTTTAAAATTTCATTAGTAAAATGCGGCAAATCTTTTAAATCTTTAATAAAAATAACCAAAAGCTGGGAAAATTTTTCTTTTTCCAATAATTTAAATTTTATTTCTGTAATGATCCCTAAAGTTCCTTGAGAGCCAACAAAAAGTTTAGTTAAATCAAAATAACCATCTTCATAAACCCCCCAAATATTATAACCAGAAGAATTTTTAGAGACTTTTGGTTTTGATTTTTGAATAAGCTTATAATTATTTTTTATAATCTGATAGATTTTTCTATAAACTTCTCCTTCAAAATTTTCTAAAGAAAGTTTCTTTCGAAGTTCATTTTCATCAATTTTTTCAAAATAATATTCTTCACTATCACTTAAAACAACTTTTAATCCTAAAACATAATCTTCTGTCTTTCCATATTTTAAAGTTTTCTCTCCTCCAGAATTATTGGCTACCATCCCACCAAGCGCGCAAATTTCTTTCGAAGCTGGATAAGAAGGAAGCATTAAATTATATTTATTCAATTCTTTTTCAAAATCTCGAAAATAAACTCCTGGCTCAGCTATAGCAATTTTCTTTTCAGGATCAATATTAAATTTATTTAAATATTTTGTAAAAACAATTAAGACATCTTCGCCAATTGAGCCACCAGACATATCTGTTCCTGCTGCTCTTGGTGTAATTCCAAAATTATTCTCTTTTGCAATTTTAACCAATTCTTTAACCTCTTTAGAATTTCTAGGAAAAATAACAACCTTTGGCTTAATCTTAAAAATGCTTTCATCTTGAGAATACTCTTTTAAAACATTTTCATCTAAAGAATAATCAAATAATTTTAAGTTGTTCGATAAAAAATTTAATAAATTAAATTTCATTTTGTTCTAAAATTAAAAGCGACTCTATATGTGGTGTATTTGGATAAAAATCAAAACCATATATTCTTTTAATTTTATACATATTTTTCAAAAAAATAAAATCTCTTGCTTGAGTAATTGGATTACAAGATAAATAAAAAATATTTTTTGGTTTTTTTTCTAAAATAAGATTTATTAACTTTTTATGCAAGCCAGCTCGGGGTGGATCTAATATAAGTAAATCTACATTTTCTAAAATTTCCCCTGGCAATTTTTCAGATTTTAAATTAATGGCCTTAAAATTTGAAACATTATTTAAAAAAGCATTAATTTTTGCATATTTAGTTGCAATTGGATCAATTTCAACGCTAATAATTTCTTTAGAAAAATCTTTTAAACTTAAACCTATAACGCCAACTCCAGCGTAAAGATCTACTATTTTTTTAAACTCAGAGGAATTTTCCCTCATAATATTTAGAGCTTTTTCAAAAAGTTCTATATTGTTTTGAAAAAAAGAAGAATAATGATATTTAACTTTTAAATCTAAAATTTTTTCTCTTAAATATTTTTCTCCTCTTTCATTTAAAATTTCATCAAAATTACTTGAAGGAGATTTTTTATTTGAATAAATAAAAGCAAAACCAGTTAATTTTTCATTCATAAAATTAAAATTTTGATTTTTATCAAATGTTAAAAGAGATATATGGACATCAGAATAATTTTGGCTTTTTCTTATAATTAAACTTTTTAAATCTTTTAATTTTTTCTTATTAATTTCTTCCAAAACTTCAAAAGCTAAACTATTTGCTAAATCAGAAATCAAAATACAACCATAATTTAATTTTATTTTCTCTTTAAAGTTCTCTCTTTTATGGAAAGCGAAAAAATAATCATTCCCTTCTTTTAAAAATGAGTATTCAATTTTTGTTCTATAACCAAAAATTTTATTAGATGCGGAAAAATCTTCTAAATTAATTTTTTCCTGCGCAAAATCAAAATAAATTTCTTTTAATAAATTCTTTTTAATTTCTATCTGATAGTTATAATCAAAAACTTGCCAGGGCGAGCAAGAAATATAGTGATTTTCTAATTCATTTATTCTAAACTTTGATTTTTCTATTACTTCTAAAACCTCGCCTTTTATCAAATCTTTCTTTTCTTTTATAACTTTAATTTTTGCCTTCTCACCTGGTAAAACTCCATAAACAAAAACAATTTTACCATTGTATCTTCCGATACTAACACCATTGTGCCCTATTTTCTCGAACTCAACAATTATCTCTTTCATCTTTGTATAAATAATTATATATTTTTGTCTAATCTAAACCAATTATAATTATTTAATTTACTTTATAAAAATGCCCCGTCTCATAATCCGCGTTAATCAGCGTTGTATCCGCGTTAATCAGCGGTAGTGTTAATCCGCGTCAACAAAGCAAATTGGTAAAAATACTTATCAAGATCATCAAGGGTTGTTTTATATTCTTTTGCTTCGTTATAAACTGCATCTAAAAAAAGTTCTTTGGCTCTGGCTACTTCTTTTAATCTTCCTTTGTTTTTAGGATCCGATAAGGTTAAATTGAAAAGATCTAGTGCTCTAATAATTGAATTTTCAAAGAGTCTTTCATCTTTTCCTTGCCACATTTTTACTCTATAAATCTCAGAGCCAATATTTGCCAATTGTTCGATCAATGATAACTTTTGCCATCTTTTTTTAAAATTTTCGTCAAACATTGTAACACTGATGAATGCAGATAAACGCTGATATTTATTACCCGGATGATTACCTGATTTACTGCCCGGATGTCTCCCGGATATATTACTCGTTTTATACCAGGGTATTTTATCCGGTTTTAATCAGGGTAGGATGTCATCCGCGTTTATCCGTTTAAAATCCGTGTTAATCCGCGGGTTGAATTAATTTTTTAATTATTTCTTTTATTTTATTTCTAATATTTTCATCTTCAATAAATCGTGAACGGTTTCCTTGTTTTGGTCTTATATTAATAATTGAATCAAACTCGATCATTTCTTCAAAAGGTTTTTCAATCCATAAATTAATTCCCCATAAATTTTCCTGTAAAGATCCATCTTCAATTAAAAATGCTTCTTCGTCAGAATGTAAATCGCCTCCTAAAGCTACAATTTCTCTTTCAACATCTACAACCGCTTTAATCATATCACCATATCTTTCTGAAGCAATTTTTTTTAATTCTTCAAAAGTTATGGGTTCTTTAATAATTCTAATTTTGTAAATTTCTTCTCTTCCATTCATATAAGTTGCCTTACTGCTTCTTTAATTGCTTCTTTATCCATTTTATATTTTCTCAAAAGATCTTGCATACTTCCAGATTCTCCAAAAGTATCTTGAAGACCAATAAAAATTATTGGCGGCACCACGGATCTATGCGGATTCTGAGCGGATAAATGCTGATTTTTATCATTTATATAATCCACGTTAATCCGTTTCGAATCTGCATTAATCCTCGGTATATTTTTATCCGCATTAATCCGTTCAGAATCCGTATTAATCCGCGGTTGGACCAAGACTTCTGCTATAGCGCTTCCCATTCCTCCAGTAACTTGATGATCCTCAACAGTCACAATTCCTTTAACTTTATTTGCTACTTCGAAAATCGTTTCCACATCTAAAGGTTTAATTGTATGAACATTTAAAACATAAGTTTCAATTCCTTCCTCCTCTAATTCTTTAGCTGCAAGTAAAGCTTGATAAACTAAATGTCCAGTGGCAAAAATCGCCACCACGGATTTATTCGGATATGAAACGGATTCATGCGGATCTATTCCCACGGATTTATTCGGATATTGAACGGATCCGTACGGATCTGTGTTTAATTTTGTATTTAAAATCCTTTTTATCTCCAATTCTTTAAAACCGAAATTTATCAAGAGAGAGAGTTTATATTTAGTGGCTTTAAGATAGGAATAAACTTGAAACTCGTCTTCGTTTGTTAAAAAGTCTTTAACTTTTATCTCCAAAATAATTTTATCTTCTATAATGAAATCTGGCTTATAAACGCCAACTAATTTATCTTCATATGTCACATCAATTCTTGGCTCGCTTTTATATACTAATCCCTGTTTCTTAAATTCTTCTTCCAATGCTTTTTTATAAACAGATTCTTTATGACTTTTACCGATAGTATTATAAACATTAAAAACACATCCTCTTATTTTGTATGTTAAGTCTTCAAACAACAATTTTCCATTACCTTTATTATCCGCATTAATCCGTTCCGAATCCGTATTAATCCGCGGTACCCAAAAACATTCTATCTTTCCAAATCTAAATGGTGTTTCTTCAGTAGTAATTACTGGTGTTTTATCTCTTACAAATCTTATATAAACAGGACCATAAATTTCTGCAGCATAGAGTGTTGCTTTTTTTGCTTCAATAGCATCACAAGGAGAAATAACTTTTATATTTGGCCAGCATCTTGTAATAGCAATGTCTTCTGTGGCTTGATGAGTAGCTCCATCAGGACCAGTAACAATTCCAGAATGATGACCAGCAATTTTCACATTAGCTTCATTATAAATAATTGTTGTTCTTATTGTTTCCCAATTTTTCCCAGGAGAAAAAGTTGCATAAGAAGAAATAAAAGGAATTTTACCAGAAATAGCTAAACCCGCTGCAATTCCAACCATATTTTGTTCAGCAATCCCACATTCAATAAATCTTTCAGGCCATTTTTCAGCAAATTTATGAACTCTTGTTGACTCAGCCAAATCAGCTGTTAAAACAACAACATTAGGATTTTTTTCTCCAAGCTCCATTAAAGCCTCGCCATAACCATCCCTTATCGGCTTTTGTTCAAATTCGCTTTCAAAAATTTTTGGATTTAATTTTAACTCAGGGTTTAACATTTCAAACTTCTTTAATATCTTTTTTAATAAATTTTTTATACCAATTTTCAAAAATTTCTGGAGTAACTAAGTGAATTTCAAAAGGATGATAAACTGAAAAACCTCTTTTTAAATATATCAAAATTTCTGATTTTTTTCCTGATTCAACTGGTGCCCTAGGAGATACAACTAAAACATCAATGTCGCTATTTGGTCCGAAATCCCCTTTTAAAAATGATCCAAATAGATAAACTTTTGTGTCATTACCTAAAATCTTTTTTGCTCTCTTTTTAATTAGTTGAAGATATTTCTTGGCATTCTTAATATATCTTTCTCTAACTTTTTGTCTTTCTATTAAAAGATCAATATATCTCATTTTTGTAAATTAATTAACTTTTTTAACTTATTCAAAAATTCAAAAGCTTTATCCACATCTTCTTTAAAAAACTGCGCAGGTAAATACCTACTTTCAATATAAGCAACTTCTAAATCGTTTATCAATTTCCTATTTTCTTTTATGAGTTTATTTACTGCCTTTGATCTTTTATAAGCTCTCCCAAAATCTTTTAAAAGCTTCGTAATACTATGAGTTTTTTCAAAATCTCCTAACTTTTGCCAAATTTTATATTTTAAATAAAGCTGAACAGCTTGTTCTAAATTAAACATAGCTAAATCATATCTTTTTCTCTTATAAGCATATTCAGCCAATTTAACAAACTCATCCGCTCTTTCTTTCAAAATTTCTCCCATAAATTAATTATAGCATAATTAAAAATTTAAAATTTTTATTCCAATTCTTTAAGTTTTTCCTCGATTTTCTTTTCAGCTTCCTCTAAAATGTTTTTTGCTTCTTTATAAAGTTCTCTTTCTTTTTGACTTAATTTTGGATCCTCATCTAATAAACTTATATCATGCCTTAAGTCTTGTAGTGTTTCTTTAAGATGTTTTCTTAAATCGCTTTTTATATTTTCTATTTTTTCTTTTTTAATCTCTTTATGAATTATCTCTATTCGATGTTTAGTAATATAAATTATCAAAATCACAATTATAAGTAAAATGGAAACAAACAAAAGAATGAAATAAAGATTATAATCTTTTTGAACAACTATTTCTGTTCTGACAGTTGGTTGTGGAATATTTATAATTTCTTCTTTTTGGATCGAATTTCCTGCTTTATCATAAATAACTGCTTTAAAAATATGCCTTCCTACCTCAATATTTTTAATAACATCTTCAAAAACATTTGTGCTTGTAATTGAAGTTAAAGTTAAAACTAAATTATTATCTAAATAAATTTCAATTTTATCAATTCCTGAAGTTTCATCTTTTGCTTTAATTTTGAATTTAACTATGTTACTATCTTCTAAACCTAAAGAAAATTCCTCTAAAACTGGATTTTGAGTATCTATATTAAATTTATAAGTTGCAATTTCACTTTTAGTTGTCTCGCTTATAAATTGAGCTCTAAAATAATATGTCCCATCAGCAATATTATTTAATTCTTTTTTAGAAATTGGAGGTATATAACTTACAACCGGAATAGTATCTGGTTTTTTACTATAAACTAACTTAACCTCAATAACACCATCAGGCAGTTCCCACTCAAAGATAGGATTATTATTGTTATACCATTTTTCTTGATCAGGATGTGTTGGTGAGGTGATTTTTGGTGTTGGTAAATAAGAAATAGAAGGTTTTTCGATAATTTCAGATAATTCATTAATAGAATAACTTCCTCCTCTCATATTCTTTAATATATTAGTTCCTAAACCATCATTTGCTAAAACAGTACCGGAAATAAAACTAAGATCAGCTTTGCCAGAATTTAAAGCCTTAAAAGTAATATTTAAAATTTTTCCTTTGCTTCCTGTAAAACCTGGGTTTAAAACAATTCCTTCAGCAGAAACTTCTCCATTACCTCCTCTTGGTTCTTGCACCCATAAATTTATAATTGTCCCAGTTTTAGATAAAGAAACAAACTTTAAAAGATCTTCGGGATAAGAAATTCTAAAAGAAACAGCATTCATTGCCTGATCAATAGAATCAACATAAACAGCAATATTTAAATTATCACCAACATTTAAATCTTTATTCGATGGTAGAATATAAAGATCAGCGGCTAAGATTGTAAATATCGGTAGAAACACGAAAAGACACGAAAAAAGAACACTAAAAAACACTAAACTAGAAAACGAAAAAACACGAAAGACGTTCGTGTTGTTTCGTGTATTACAATGTTCATGCTGTTTTGTTTTTATTTTTGTGTTACTAGTATCTTCCATATTTAAATTTTACTACAAAAATTATTAAACCCGTTAAGACTATCAAAAAAATAATAAACATTAAAACATCATCAAAAATTAACACTCTTTGTGGATACAAAATCTCTATCCTTTCATTACCAGCTTTATCAACTGCTTTGACAACAACATAGCTTCTTAAACTCTGATCTTCTAAAACATAAGGACTTTCTGCTTTTTTAAAAGATAAATTTTTAATATCAGGTTTTGCTAAAAAAATAAAACTAGCTGGTATTTCGCTAATTTCATAATAAGCAATACCTGATTGTTTATCTTTTGCTTCAAAAATTATATAATATCTCCCTCCAAAAATTTCATTATTTTTAGCAATATAAATTTTAAATGGCTCTGGTGGAAAATTATCTTTAATCTTTATTTCTGGCTTACTTTGAATATCTATAATACTAAAATCTTTAAATGAAGCAATTAATTTTGTTTTTGTTCCTAAACCATCGTTAAGCAAAACTTTTGAGTTTTCATCAATTTCTATTTTTGCTTTTCCACTTTCTTTCGCTTCAAAAACAAGATCAACCAAATTTAAATTTCTTCCACTAATCCCGCCAGTAATTATTCCAGAAAAAACAATTTTTGGATGTCGTACGTCCAAAGGTTGTAAATAAGGTTTTTCAATCCAATGAGTAATAATACTTCTACCATCTAAATAATCTCTGAAAACTAAATTATCAGAAAAATTAACATAAACCTCAACAGCATTAATTTCTTC
Organism: Minisyncoccota bacterium; assembly: GCA_028276315.1. Taxonomy (GTDB): domain Bacteria; phylum Patescibacteriota; class Minisyncoccia; order UBA6257; family HR35; genus RSWP11. The sequence continues at coordinate 16,706 of JAPYWP010000003.1, forward strand.
AAATTGAGTATCAAGATAAATAGGGACAACAATAAATTCTTGCTTTTTAACTTCTTTTGTTTCTATTCTTGGCTCTATTATAGCTGCCTTAGCAATATCTACACTAAACAACACGAAAAATAATATAACAACGACACTAAACAACACGAACATCTTTCGTGTATTTTCGTGTCGATTCACTTTCCCCTTTCGTGTTTTTTCGTGTTCTACTTTCGTATTTTTTCGTGTTATGTTAAACATTTTTATATTTCTCTCATTTTAAAAATTTCTTTTTATCATTAGTATAAATTATTCTTTTAATAAAAACTCGTTTTGGTGAACCGAAATTTATTAAATAACCTAATTCATAAACACTGTTTTTTAAATAATAATACAGTTGTCTTTCATCACGTTTAGTAGTTAATTTACTTGCTTTGACTTCTATCAGAATAGAATCATTAACCACAAGATCTGGACGATAAATTCCAACAATCTTGCTTGTTTTTGAAGAATAAATTTTGATTGGTTTTTCTTTTTCTACCTTTAACCCTTTTAGCTCCAGACATTCTTTAAGAAGATTAGTATATACTGTCTCTTTATGCCCAGGTCCATATTCTTTTCTTATTTCAAAACAACATCCTTGTATTATGTAACTTAGCTCTTTATATAACAACCTTTTAATTTTCGTGTTTTTTCGTGTCATTATATTTCGTGTTGTTTCGTGTCTCATGAATATTTTCGTGTTTTTTCGTTGTCATTTTCGTGTTGTTTCGTGTCATTATCCGGTCCAGTAATATGCCATTATACTAAAATCAACTAAATCCACTTTGCCATCTCCATTTAAATCAACTTTTTGTTTTGCTTCTTTTGTTAATGGCCTTCTATACCAGTAAGCAAGAATAGAAAAATCAATTAAATTAACTTTATTATCACAATTTAAATCAGGCTTTTTACATACTTTTTCAACTTCTTTAGTTAAACTTTTATCTCCAACCTTAAAACTCACAACTCTTGAATAATTACTCACCATTTGATTTGCCAAAATTGATTTTGATTTTGTAAAGTGATCTCCTTTTTCCAAAATGTCTGTTCCTAATTGATATAAATAAAAGCCGTCTTTGTTAGCATTAGCCCTAAAAAATAATTCTTCTTCTGAGCTTACACTAATCACTACATCTGCAAATGGCTGAGAATAACCAAAAATTGAAATAAAATCTCCTCTTTTAACTTCTAATTTATCAACATCAATTGTTGGCGAAAGTAAAATATTTCCTGCTGTTATTGTCTGTCCTGCTTCTAATCTAACAGGAAAAGTATATAAACTACTTCTTCTCCCATCTTTATCCTCTGAATATAAAGTGAATAAATAATTTCCTGGAGATAAATTATCTAAAGTAAAAGAAAATTTTGCATCATCACCAGCAATTGTTGTTGCTTTTATTGTTCCATCCGACATCAAAGTTATCTCACTTTTAGGCTGAGCATAACCAGAAATTATAATTTTTCCATATTGAGGAATAAAACCACCTCCACCACCTCCTCCACCTCCACCGCCTCCACCAGCAGGCGCCGTAGTGCACCCACTAAAATTTAAAGTACAATTTGAATTACAACTCAAACTCCCCCCTGAATAGCCAAAATTAAAACAAGTTTGCCCCCCAAAATCACTGCCATCACATTGTTCACTTCCTTCTTTAATTCCATTACCACAAACTCCTGAAACAATGGCAGTAACAGAGACAGAGGCACTTTTAATTTTTTGAAAAATAAAAAAAGATAGAATTGGGATTAAAATAAGCAAAGATATTTTTAAAATTTTGTTCATTCATTTATTTTATTATAATTTCACGCGAAAACATACTAAAGTTGCATATTCAACACGAAAACACACGAAAAACTTTCGTGTTGTTTTGTGTTTATTATCCATTTTCGTGTTGTTTCGTGTCTCATGAATATTTTCGTGTTTTTTTCGTGTCCATAATCATTTTTTCGTGTTGTTTAGTGTAAATATTATAATTGTTCGTGTTGTTTCGTGTCTATTTATTCTGAAGTGCCTTTCTAATAATATACTCATTATACTTTCTTATTAGTCTTGGCAAAATAAAGAAAATAAAAATTATTAAAACTAAAGCAATTATAATTACCTTTATCGGGAACATAAAGAACCAATAACTAAAAACAAGATTTTGACCTTGATTTAATCCATAATAAATATTAAATTTGGCTTTATAAGGCCCGAAAGCAAAATTATTTACCCATTTATTTTCTAAAATTTTATCTTTTCCAGGCAAAATTTGAAGTTCTCTTTCATTAAACCTTAAATTAGCCACGAGCTTTCCAAAAA
>JAPYWP010000044.1 GCA_028276315.1 Minisyncoccota bacterium
CAGAATTTTTCTTTTTTATATCTAGGATTATTTTAAATTACTGGTGGGCAATATTAATTTTTATTGGTGGACTTATTTATATTGTTTATGTTTACAGGAAAACAGATGAAGGAAGATATTTTTTTGACTCTTTTTTGCTTAAAATTCCAATTTTCGGTTCAATTTTTCTAAAGTTTTATGTATCAAGATTTTTAGAAATATTTAAAAACCTTTTAAAAAGTGACATTCCTGTTGTAAATTGTCTTTTGATTTCAGCAGAAGTTGTAATAAATTCAGTTTATAAAAATGCGCTAATTCAAGTTGCTCAAGAAGTTAAAAAGGGCTCCCCCATACATAGTTCTTTAAATAAATATTCAGATATTTTTACTCCAATGGTTGTTCAATTTATAGCAGTAGGAGAACAAACAGGAGAGCTTGTTGAGCTTTTAGATAAAGCTGGTAATTTTTACTCTCAAGAGCTTTCAAGAGACTTTGAAAATCTAACAGAAACACTTCAGGCAGTTCTTCTTATTGTTTTAGGTGGTGTTATTGGCCTTTTAGAGGCTTCTTTACTTATTCCTATATATTCTTTAACAAAAAAGATTGGAACACTATAAAAAGTCAAAAGGTAAACCTACGGATTAATGCGGATTCAGAACGGATTAAATACGGATAACAACGGATAAATGCGGATTATAAACGGATGATTGCAGATATCTAAAAAATCATCCGAATAAATCCGTTCTAATATATGTATAAATCTGTGGTATCAAAAATCTGCGGGTACATATTTTATCCGTAATAATCCTTTTAAACATCCGCACAAATCCGTGGTACGGCGTTAATCCGCGGTAACGTTATCCACAATTTTACTTGCAAAAAAATCTTTTAAATTTTATAATTTTATAAATTAAACAATCTACTGCTAATTGCTTTTAGCCAATTAGCAGTAAAAATAAAAAAATGAATAAAAAAGCTTTTACATTAGTTGAAATGGCAATAGTATTAGTTATTATTGGAATTTTAGCAGGATTAACAATTTCGAATTTAGCTGGATTTGGTAAAAAAGGAAGAGATCAAAGAAGAGCTACTGATCTTTTAAGACTTTCAGCAGATTTAATTGCTCATTTTAATGCTAACGGGAGTTTTCCGGCACCAAATAATAATTATACACTACCAAATAACCCCCCCTTCTTCAATGATTATAAAGATCCTATTAGTGGTTGGAATTATTACTATAGTACATCGTCTCTTGCTAATGAGGTTTATTTAGGAGCATGTTTTGAGGCTGGTCTTTACCCCTTCGATCCATCAGTTGCTATAAATTGTGCTAGCACAACTATGGCTTCTGGTACAAATGCTGTTAGTTGTTCTTCTGGATCTACATTTACTTGTATCAGAGTTAGACCCTAATGCTTGCTTTTTTAATAGGTCTTATTTTTGGCTCTTTTTTTAATACTTTAATTTATAGATTAGAAAAAGGAGAGGGTTTTTTATTTGGTAAATCAAAATGCCCAAAATGTAATCATCCTCTTTCTTTTTTAGATTTAATTCCTATAATTTCTTTTTTATTTTTAAAAGGTAAATGCCGCTATTGCAAAGAAAAAATATCTTTATTTTATCCAATCGGCGAATTTTTAACAGGAATTTTATTTTTGTCTTTTTATTTAAGATTTAAATTTTTGTTTGAAAATTTTAATTTTAAAATTCAGGCAATTTTACCTTTTTTATATTATTTTTCTTTTTTGATAATTCTTTATCTTTTAGCAGTTTATGATTTTAGGACAAAAAATATTCCTGCAATTTTAGTTTTTTTTGGTTTTTTAACTTGGATTTTATTTTTCATAATAAGCTTTTTTTATAAATTTCCAAAAATAACCTTTTTAGATACAATTAATTCTTTTTTTGATTTTTCTATTAAATCATTACCTTTTTATTTTGAAAATTTAGATTTTGTTTTAAATTTTTTAATAGCTGTTTTATTTCTTTTAGCATCTTTTATTGGGCTTGTTGGTGAAGGAGATTTTCTTGTTATTTTATTTATTGGCCTTTTTTTAAAAACACCAGAGCTTTTATTTTCAATATTTTTAGCCGGTTTTTTGGGATCTTTATATTCTTTACCTTTTATTTTTTTAAAAAAATATAATTTAAAATCAGAAATTCCTTTTGTCCCTTTTTTATTTTTAAGCAATTGGTTTATAATTTGTTTTGGCAATGAGATTTCAAAAATTATTTTTAAAATATAAAATTAAAGGATTTAGTATTTTAGAAGCTTCTATTGTTTTAGCAATATCAAGTATTTTTATAGCTATTGGTCTTTTTTCGCCAGAATTTTTGCCAAATTTAAGATTACAAGCTGATGCTGCTTCTTTTTTTCAAGCAATTAAAAAAGCACAAAGTTTAGCACTCTCTCCAAGACCTTATGGAGAAAATATTTGCGGTTTTGGAATTAAAATTACATCAACAAAAGATTATCTTCTTTTTAAAAAAGCAACGTCAACTAATGCAGGTGATCCTTGCACATTAGGCTCAGAGATAGAACTAATTAAATATCAACTTAAACCAGATAATAGTTTTTCGCCATCCTCATTTTATGTTTTATATAAGTCACCATATCTTGATACAACATTTACTACAGATACAATAATTATTATTAATAAAAATGGAAATGAGAAAAAAATTAAAATTGGAAATTTTGGGGCAGTTAGCGTTGAATAAAAAAGGATTTAGTTATCTTGAGGCATTACTTACCCTTGCTATTTTTGGAGTCTCTAGCGCTGCAGTTTTGAGTCTTGTAAGCAATTCATTTTTTGTTTCTTATAATTCTGATATTTTACTTTCAGCAAATTTTTTAGCTTTAAAAAGATTAGAAGAAGCAAAATACCAAATTTATTATAATTTTGCTACAGGTACTCCAGATACAGATTTTTGGTGGCTAAAAAATATAGATACTAATCCTGGCGGCAATTTTTTAGGTTATACAAACTTTAAGACAACTTTAGAAATTGAAACTAGTTCTGCTGCGACAAGAACAGCAACAATTACTTCATCAGTTTATATAGAAGGGAAAAATGAGCCTATTTTAAAATTAATTCAAGAAGTTTATTGTTGGCATCCAGTAAAATGTTTTTAATTTTTAAGAAAAAATTAAAAAGTTTTACTCTTATAGAAACTGTTTTTGCAGTTTTAATGATTGGAATTGTAATGTCAGTTACAATTGGAACGTTTATTACTTTCCAAAGCTCTCAAAAAAAATTAAATACTTTAGTTTCAGCTTATGATAATTTAAGAGTTATTTTAGATCTTATTTTTAGATCAGTTAAAGTTGGTTATGGGTTTAAATATTGTATGTTAAACAGTGCTACTAATCAATGCGATTTTAAACCCTTCCAAAATGATAATTATGTAAGTAGCGATATAGTTTTTGTAAGAGGCGATGGAAAATGTGTAAATATATATTTTAATAATAACGATAATAACAATAATAACATATATTTTTACTCTACAACTAGTAGCACAACTATTCCTTGTGAAGATGAAAGAGAGAATTTTCTAAATTTTAGCAAGTTAAATTTAGATTATGTTAAAATTAAAGAATTCTATTTTAAAAATATTGGATGCGAAGATTTTGGAAATGGACTGATTGGGCCTAGAAGAATAGAGATTTATTTGAAAGCTGATATAAATTTAACTAATGCAACAAAAACAGTAGAAGTTTTAACTACCGTAACACCAAAAACAATTTCATGCAAGTAATGAAAGGAAAAATAATTATTATAATTTTTAAAAAATTAAAAAAATTAAAAGAAATTTAAAAATTTATTTAAAAGCCGGCCCACTTTTTAAATGTAATAATTAAAAACCAAAAACAATTTCATGCAAGTAATGAAAGGACAAATAATTATTATAGCTGTTGTTTTAATGACTGCAGTTTTTGTTATTATGTTAACTTTAGGTCTTCTTTCAACAAATCAACTTTCAATTGCTTTTGATATTTCTGGCGGAACAAAAGCTATTGTAGCAGCAGATCAAGCTTTAGATTGTTATTTTTTTATAGAGGCAGGAGAAATTAATACTCAAAATTTTGAAGGTGAAGGAAAGTGCAAAAATTCCTGCGCCTCAGGTACAGATGGTTGCATTTTTATGGAAAAAATAAAATTTAGATTTGAAACATCAACAATAGATAATCAAACAATAATTCATGGATATGGAATTTTTGGTGATTCTATTTTTAGAGTTCTTGAGG
>JAPYWP010000045.1 GCA_028276315.1 Minisyncoccota bacterium
TGGCGAATATCAATTTTACTTTTAGTTGATAAAAACCCAGGTCTTTCAGTTGAAGAAATTACCGAAATTTTAGATGGTAATTTTAAAAATATCTCTCAACATACAAGAACATTAGTAAGAGCAGGTCTTTTAAATAAAAAATATCAAGGCAGAAATGTAATTCATTTTCTTTCTCCTTATGGCAAAAAGTTTGTAGAATTTATAAAGAATTTTGAATGAAAATTTATACAAAACATTCTAACATTCTATAGAATGTTAGAATATTGTTTTGTATTTTGAAAAATAAATTTTTTATAAAATTACTGGTAGATTACCATTTTTCAAAATAACACTTTTTCTTTTTTCATCAAAATAAATTTGGATGGCTTTAATTTTTACTCCTTTTTCTTTAGCAATTTTTAAAAGTTCATAAATTTTTGGATCAGCATTTTTGTTAGGAGAAAAAGCAGAAATGTTTTTTATTCCAGCGATAAAAAGAATAATAGAATTTCGATAATTATCAATCAATTCCTTAATATGCTTTTGGCCTCTAATGGATGGACAGTCTGGATACATAGCAAAGTTTTTATATTTCATTACTGCACTTTTTATTTCAAGAAGATATTTTTTGTTTTTATGTTGAATTAAATAATCAATTAAAGAATGATTTATTCTAAAATTTCTTTTTAAAATTTTTGCTCCCTTAAGCCAAGAGATATATCCCTTTTTCAAAGCAATCTCAAAGCATTTCATCTGAAGCTGAGTATCAATAATTGAATAAATATTTTTGCTTTCCTTAATCATCGAAAGTCTAAATTTTAATTTATTTTTAATCGGCAAAAACAACCCAACCTCTCCTTTCTTTAAAAAATCTTCTAATCTTCCAGTGTTATTTAAATGAGCTAGAGTCAGCCTATTTTTAATTTTCACTTTAACGACAAACCTATTTAGCCTTTCAATAATCACTCCTTTCTCATAATTTTCTATTTTTAACAAAATTTTCATTTTTTAATTATAATTAATTAGAATTGCAACCCAGGATGAAAATTTAAGAAAAAATTAGAAGTTGGTGAAGCTACAAAGAATGTTGCAAATTTTATTAAAAACTGTACTGAAGAAATAAAAATACTCACAGGAGTTTGCAGAGGAGATGACATTCACAAATTAAACAAAAATCATTTAAGAGCATTGAACTCTGAAATTACAAAAATAACTAAAATTAAATTAATTTAATTTACACGAATTAGTATGCAAATGATATGCAAATACTTTATTCGCATAAAATTCGTATTCAATTCGCATATAAATTCGCGTTTCATTATGCCAAAAATAAACAAAGAAAAATGTATAGATTGCGACTATTGCGTATCGGTTTGCCCTGAAGTTTTTGAATTAGGAGAAGATGGGAAATCGAAAATAAAGAAGACGCTGATTTTAAAAAATAAAGATTGTATAAAAAAAGCAAAAAGTAGTTGTTCCACAGGAGCTATTATTGAATAATAAGCATTATGGATTTGAAAATTAGATATAGCATTTGGGAAGAAAAAATTGCGAAAATTTCAATATTGGCAAATGTAGTTTTGGCTGGAGTAAAAATCGCTGTTAGTATTCTTTCAAATTCTACTTCAGTTTTTGCAGAAGGTATTCATTCTTTAATGGATGTTTTTTCTTCTTTGATTTCATTTTTAGGAATTAAAATTTCAAAAAAGCCAGCAGATAAAAAACATCCTTATGGTCATTTCAAATTTGAAGTATTAGCAGGGTTTTTAATTACTTTGATTTTATTTGGAACTGGTTTAGGAATCATTTACGAAGCATACCAAAAATTCAAAAATCCTTCTTTAATAAAAATTCCAGCCTTAGCTTTTTCTATTATAATTTTTTCAGCAATAATTAATGAGATAATGGCAAGATTAAAAATCTATTTTGGCCAAAAAGAAAATTCTGTTGCTTTAATTTCAGACGGAGTTCACTCAAGGGTTGATGTTTTTACTTCTCTAGCAGTTTTTGCAGGTTTATTTTTGAATAAATATTGGATTTATACCGATTCAGTTTTAGCCTTTTTAATCGGATTTTATATTATTAAAGAATCATTTTCAATTGGGAAAGAAGCAGTTGATTCTTTGCTTGATGTTTCAGCCCCACCAGAGATTGAAGAAAAAATAAGAGAAATTGCAAAATCTCAAGGGATAGAAATTGCAGATTTAAAAACCCAAAAGAAAGGCTCTGTTTTTACTGCCAATTTGGAGATAAATTTGCCCAAAAACTTGGATGTTGATACTGCAACCAAAATTTCAGAAAATTTGAGAGAAAGATTAATGAATGAAATTAAAAATTTAGTTTATGTTGCAATTCAGATAAAAAGTCATGAAGTTGAAACAGGATTTTATAGGCCTGCTTTTGGTTTAGGAAAAGGCTTTGGTTGGCAAAGAAGAGGGAGGTTTAAAGAAGAGATAAAAGAAGCAAAAGGTAAGGGGCCTGGGGGTTATTGCGTCTGTCCTAGGTGTGGCTATAGAGTAGAGCATCAACGCGGTGTTCCTTGTTCAACTTTAATCTGTCCGAATTGCAAAATTCCTTTGAAAAGAGAATAGGATTGGATTTTTGAAAATTTTTTATTTTTGTTATAATATATCAATGGCCATTGATATAATAAAGTGTTGTCAAAATAAAAAATCAATTTTAAAAATTGAGAATTTGGCGAAAGTATTGAAAAAGATTTCTGAGCCAAACAGATTAAAAATTTTATGTCTTTTAAAGGGTGGTGAAAAATGCGTTTGCGATATTTGGCAATGTTTAAAACTCCCCCAAAATTTAGTTTCTCATCATTTAAAAGTTTTAAAAGATTTGAAATTGATTTCTTCAAAAAAGGTCGGTTTGAAAGTCTTTTATAAATTAAACCAAAAGGTCATTAAAAAATATTTAAAATTATTTAAAAAAGCCATACTATGACCATAGAAAAAATAAATCAGTTTTTTAGAAAAAATTTATTTAGCTTAGTTTTAGCCTCTATCGTTTTAGGATTTCTTTTAGGTTGGCAATTGCCGCAAATTGCTGCTTTATTAAAATCTTTGATTGTTCCAATTCTATTTTTGATGATTTTTGTGATGATTATTCCCATAGAATTTAAAGAACTAATTGCCGTACGAAAATATAAAAAAGAAATCATCTGGGGATTTATCGCCATTTTATTTTTAGCTCCTTTAGTTGCTTATCTTGTTAATTTTATAATTCCTGAAAATTATGATTTTTTGAAAACTGGTTTAATTTTAGCTGCGACAATGCCACCTGGAGGAATGATAGTTTCTTGGACAGGACTATTGGATGCCAATGTTGAATTGGCAATGATTTTACAAACAGGGACTTTTATTTTGGCACTTTTAACTATTCCGCTCACTTTATCTTTATTTATTTCCAAATCGGTTCATTTTTCCCAATCATTATTAATTCAAAATATCGCTCTCTACATATTTTTGCCTCTAACTGTTGGTTTTATTACCCAGGTTCTGCTTAAAAGAAAATATTCTAAAGAAAAAATAAAATCATGGAAACCAACTTTGGCAACTATTTCTACTTTATGCGCTTTATTGGTAGTTTTTATTTCCACTTCTTTAAAAGCAAATACTATTATCAGTCATCCGCAAATGCTTTTATGGGGGATATTACTGGCAGTTATTTATTATTTGATTATGTTTTTGGTTTCGCTTTTTTTCACAGGATTATTTATTGATTCATATGATAATCAAATGCCCATTGTTTATGGCACAACTTCTAAAAATCTTTCAATTGGTGTTGCTTTGGCTTTGTCTGCTTTCACGGGCCCTGTTGTTTTAGGAGTAGTATTTTGTTTTATGGTTCAGATGCCTATGCTTAGTTTATTTTATAAATTTATTAGAAAAGAGGAGCAGGAATTTGCCGAAGAAGTTGAGGAAGAAAAAAAGAAAAGACATCCTGCTTCTGTAGCATTAAGAAAAATAAGAAAGGTCGGAAATAATTTAAAGAAAGCGAGCTAAAAATGATAAATTTTAAAGGTCGAAAAATTTTATTATTCAAGGTCGTAAAAATTAATTAATTAAATAAAAATATGACTTACATTATTTATCTTATTACAGGCATTTTAGCCGGGGTTATTGGTGGACTTTTGGGCACAGGAGGTTGCGCTTTGATGATGCCGGTTTTGCGTTTTGGATTTCATTTTAATCCAGCGTTTGCTGTTGGTACCACTTTAAC
>JAPYWP010000004.1 GCA_028276315.1 Minisyncoccota bacterium
CAAAATTTGTTTTCGGATTTTCCAAGATAGAATTTTTTTTGAAATAATTAAGTTAAAATTATTCTTCTTTTTCGTTTTCTTCTTTCTGTGACTGCTTCTCTAAAAATTCCCTAGCCCGCCTTCTAACCTCCTCTGGTTCAGATTTATCATTAGTAATTCCTTCCGCTTCTTCTCTAGTAATTTCTTCTACTCTCTCCCTCCATTTTTCCTGCAATGCTTCATCCCAATTGTGAGTTTCGAATAAAAGACGTACTGAAAGCTTTCTGATCTACAAAAATTAAATAGTTGTAGTATAATTCGACTCCTAAATTTAATCAAATAGTTTTCCCCTTGCTACTTTTATTGTGTCTAAACCAAATATAAAACTAATTGGGGTCACACTGTTGACTTCATTCGAACTATTGAAAATATTATTAAACAAACTCCTTGGGAAGTAAAACTGAAGATCAGGAACACTTATGAGGTTTTAAGTACTTTATAATTAAAAAACAACTATTTTACAACTATTATGCCTAATCCAAATATAAAACCAAGATGGAAGAAAGGAGAATCTGGAAATCCTGCTGGTAGACCGAAAGGGTCAAGGAATTACAGAACCTTATTTAGAGAGGCTTATATTGCTATAGCTAAAGATTTAAAATTAGGAAAAGATCCTGATGCTTTATTAGTTGAAATTTTGAAAAGAGAAATTAAAGAAGCTTTAAAAGGAAATTATCCATTTTACAAAGATATTTTGGATAGATTGTATGGGAAACCAAAAAGTGAAGCTAATGTGAGTTTAAAAGAAGGAAAATCGGCAGAATTAGAAGAAAAGTTATTGGTTTGGCTGAAAACCGGTAACAAAAATAAAAATTAATAATTAAAATTTGCTGGTAGCTATTGGAAAAGAAGAGATTTAAAATATATTTTTTCATTTAGGCTCATAACCAATTTTGTTAAAGGATGCATCATACACATTTTTGTATCCATCATTACAAACCCAATCGTTACCCCAATAATTTAAGGTTGCATTAGGAGGAACATTAACCTTTTCGCACCCTATTCTATTAAAACTGCTATCGTACTTTGTCTTATATCCATAATTACAAACCCAATCATCGCCAGAATAATTTAAATTAGCATTCGGTGGGACTATAATTTGTTCGCATTGACCGGTGAAATAATTTCTCCTATACCCATAATTGCAATAACATTCATTGCTAAAATCTGATAAATGTTCGTTCGGACCACATATGACCGGTTCACATTTACCGGTGACATAATTTCTTTTATATCCAGATTTGCATAAACATGTATTACTCCACGTAGAAAAGTACTCATTTTCACCGCAAGCAATGATAGATGAAGAAGATATATTATCATATTATCGCCTAAAGAATTTATGGGAATTTATGGGTATATAAAAATTACTTCTTGAATTTCTTTTATTATAGTAGTTTTCTAAATAAGTATCAGGGTTTCCTGGAGCAATTTTACCTGTATAAGGATTAATATTCCCGGGGAAGCTCCAATTATTAAAAAGATTTCCGTCGGGATCGCTTCTATAATGTGGTCGAACATAGGTCCCATCTCTTCTGAAATATCCTCGCACCCTCACATAGGCCTCAGCAAAGTTTATTGAAAACAAAAACAATCCGAACAACATAATTAATAAAAGTTTTATTACTTTATTCTTATTTTGTATTATAAATCTCATTTTTTAATTATTGTTTGGACTTTTTGAAATTATATATCAATTTAAAAAATTTTAAAAATTATAAAAGTTTAATAAATTTCAAAACCATTATCGCTTACCCAATCTGAAACATCATCGTTAATTATTGAAGAATCCATATATATAGAAAAATCCCACCAATTTCCATTTTGATCCATATCCGAAACCTGACCATCAGAATTTATATCTGCATCAAAATAAAAGTAGCCACCGTTAGGAAAATAAATTTCATCTATCTTGCCATTAGAAATATGCGCTTCTAAGTCATAACATCCTGAATCTGAACAAGCCTCGATGGTTGTATAGCCATCAACATATTCTTTTATATCATCCCAATAATTTTCAATCGCTTCGTCATAAGAAATAGCTTTATTTTCTTCATCTTTGCTTAAAGAAAAATTTTTATTATAATTTGACAATTTTTCTTGCTTCGTTTTCGTTGATTTATTTAAGTCTCCATTTATTAATTGATTGGAACTTAAAAAATCAAATATGATAACAAAAACTAGCATTATAATAAGAGCAACTATTTTTATAGTGTTATTATTTATAGATCTTTTTTTTAAAAAATTATTTAAAACTTCATAATAAATAAAGAATAAAAACATAACTACGAAAAAATTCCAAGAAAATACTATTAATCCCCAAATAAAACCTAATGCCAAAGCTTCAAATGCGATTGTTCTATTTTTAACTATAAGCAACAATTGTGGCGTAATGAAAGGAATTAAGAAAAAAATTGAAGCCAAAATAATATTTTCTATCTTATTAAATACTGGTGTTTCTTTTAGAGGAATAAAGTTTATGCTCTCACGCTCTGCCGTGTTTTCTCTGCGTTCTTTATTTCTTCTTTTAGATTTAGACGTAAATAAATATTCATCAAACTGTTTCTTCTTTTCTCTATCAGAAAGAATTAAATAAGCTTCTAAAATTTTTTTAAATTTTTCTGGATCACCACCTCTGTCAGGATGATGTTTTTTTTTGGCAAGTTCTCTAAATTCTTTTTTAACCTCTTCAATAGAAGCGAGATCTGGAAGTCCTAAAATTTGATAATAATTTTCAAAGTTTTCTTTTCTCATTATTACTAATTTTTATTTTTTTTCTTTTGGCTTAAAAATATTATAATATAGTTTGGAATTAAAGCAAAATAAGAATTTGAATAAAAAATGCTTAAAATTTTTGAATTAGAATTAGCAAAAAGTAGGTGTAGAAAAAGGCTTTTTAACAAAGCTTTTAAAATTTTTAAAGAAAAATTAACTCTTTTATTGAAAAATACAAAACTACTTGTCTATGATTATTGATCTAAAAAAAATCAAATAGTTATAGTAGATAATTTAATAATTGAAGTCGGTTAAGCAATAATTTAACTTCTTATTGTGATGCCCAAAAATTATTTTAAAAAGTATTAAAAAAATACAAAACATCTGTTAAAATATATTTAGAACAAAAATTATTAATAATCATGAAATTTTTTAATTTCTTATTTAAAAAGAAAAATCAAGAAAAGAGAAAAAAGAAATTGCTTGAGGAATTAAATCTTTTTATAGAGCAAATTAAAGCAAAAAAAGTAATAGAACCAATAAAAACTGAAATTCTACTCAAAGAAGGAGAAAAAGCTTTTTTGAAAGAAGATACAACTTTATTAGAAACTAAAGCTGTTAGATATCATAAAACAAAAGCTATTGGAGTTAGAATAATACCTGGTGTGTATATTGGTTTTGCTCCTGGAAGATCTGAAAGTAAAGAAGAATGGAGAATTGTTGATAGAGGAGTTATTATCCTTACAAATCAAAGGTTAATTTTTGATGGTAGTAAAGAAGATAGGGTTATTCCTTTAAAGAAAATTATTTCTATTAAACCATCTTTAGATTCTATAGAAATCTCAACTGAAAATAGAAAGAAAATTATGTTATTTAATGTTAATAATCCTTTTATATGGGCAACACTTATTCAGATTTTGGTTAAAGGCGGTGATTTAGAAAAAATAGAAGATTTAAAGGTTGATATAGAGAATTATTAATAGTTTTTATTTTCTTTTTATAAAAAAATTTATAATCAAAAATAATAAAACAGAACACCGAATTATAATCCAATAGTAATAAGATTTTAAAACATTTGTGGAATTCTACTAAAAATTGAAATACTCAATAAATTATAAAATTTTATTCAGAGAAGCTTATAAAAACAAAAAAAATTAAAAAAGTTTTATTTTCCCCACAAATTCTAAAAGCGATGTAAGTTTAATTAATAAAGTTCAAATAAATAATAATATAAAAGTCCAAAAAACAAAAATATAGATATAACTGCAATGACTACTGCTATAATGGCTTCTTCTTTCTCTCTCAATATTATAGATCCATCTATATTAACCTTATATCCGCACATACCACAAAATTTATCTTCTGGAGCTATTGAAGTCCCACAATTAGGGCATTTACTTAAATTAACATTATTAGAACTCTCTTCCCTATTTCCTTCTTTTGCACTCAATAATACAAGCGATATCAAGAAAAATGAACCAACTAATATGATAAACGGGGCAAGCTTTTTTCCCATATCTGAATGGAGAAAATTAATCATCATAATAGGGATCATATGAGAAAGTATTCCTTTGACCATTGTTAATATAATTTTAACACATTTAACAAAGTTTCGAATTTTTCTAAATTTTAAAAGTTATATTGTAGGGGCTATATGGTTAATTTAAAAAAAATAAAAAAAATAAAAAAAATAAAATTTTTAACATAAAAGTAAGTAACAATTTTGATGATTTGTATTTATTAAAATTTTTTATTAATAATCATAAATTAATCACGTTTTAACTCTGTTACTTTAATTTTTGTACCGTGCCAGAGTAATCCGGCTGCTTGATAGTTTGAAAAGTGAATCCTTCCAGATAAAGTGTTATCAGGTAAAGCGTTAATATCGGACCATATTATTTTTTCTCCATCTATTTCCTCTAACACTTTATTTCCCTTAAAAGGAACGCATCTTGATGCAAAACCTGTACAATAATAACCTATTAATTCACCGTTGGGTAGAATCATAGCATCCAAGGGGCGTCCTTCTTTAAGTTCTTCTGTATGTTCAAACTCTATTATTTGATCCCCAATAAACAAATGCCATCTTGAATCAATCTCTGCTACCCCAGTAATAATGCCATTAGGCAGGACGAAAACTTCCCTAATGTACTTTATTTCTTTATTACCCAATTTTTCTACAATTTTATTATTAATAAAAAAATGGGTACTACTATCAGAAAAATCAGCTGTTCCAATTAAACTTCCGTTTGGTAATAATTGAACATCATAAACGTGTTCAATACTTTTTCCTTCTATTTTCTCTAAGAGATTATCTTGTTTAAAAGGCAACAGTTGTTTATCAGTTGTTTCAATTATACCAGCATAGATGCCATTTGATAAAAAGTATAAATCTTTTACTTCTTTTATATCCCTTTCTCCTATTTTATTTATCAATTTTTCTCCAATAAAAATTAACCAATTCCTGGAATTATTTAACAATTTAACTTTGCCGGCTAGCGTATTGTTATCTAGAGGGATAAAATCGCAAAGCCATATGGGTTTATCTTTTATATTTTTTATAATCTTATTTCCTATAAATGGAATTAATCTTATTGGATTTGGAGAATATAACCAAAAACTTCCGGCTAATTCTCCATTAGGCATAAGAGTAACTTTGTTAATAGCTGTCATCGGTTTTTTATCTTCTTTTTCTATTAAAGAATTGCCGCTAAAAAGAAACCAAAATCTCTCTTTGTTATCATATCTAACGACATCAGAAGGTTCTATATCAGGATAAAAAGCCCCGGCTAATTCACCATTAGGTCTAAGCCAAACATCTTTGACATACTTAATTTTCATTGCTGCTATTTCATTAAAAATTTTATCTCCTATAAAAAGCATACATTTAAAATCAGAGCTAAGTTCTAGTACTCCTGCCAATAAACCATCTTGACGAAAGTAAAGATGTAAAACGAAATCTATAACTTTACCTCCTATTTTGTTTATTATTTCATTTCCATAAAATAAAGCGTTTCTACCATTGGATAGGGTGATAATACCAACTTTAGTATTGTTGGGTAAAGCGGTAACGTAGTCTACCCAGGCTATCTTAATATTATGTAGTTTTTCAAGATTTAATATGTAATTAAATATTTCTCCATCTGCAAATTTTAATTTTGCTCCACAATTACCACAAAATTTCATTTCATCTGATATTGTTCTATTGCAGTTAGAACATTTTTTTGAAACACATTTTATAGACATAGTAGTTTCACTTTTTTAATTTCTGACCACAATTTGTACAATAATTATTTGTATATTGGTTTTCTTTGCCGCACCTTGAACATTTAACTAGATTCAATTTTTGATTATCTTTTTCAAGAATATTTCTAGTGAGATTTTGCTCTTCTTTAATTCTTTTGCCTGCTTCTCTAATCAAGCTTTCAAACTGAAACAATAAAGTATTAGCTACTTCTCTGCCCTTCTGAAGTCCCAATAATGATGAGTCTAAAGATATTTGAAGTCTATTATGTAAAGAAATAAGAAGTTTTTTAAATATTTTTTGTTCTTCATCGTTTAAACGATTGTAAATTTCTTTTAAAAATAAAAAGTAATGAGTTAAAATTTCATCTGGCATTATTAATTTGGGACTCCAGCTATTAAAAGTTGCAAATCCATTATTTGTTTTATAAAGTTTAATTTTGTATATTATCTCTTTTGGCAAATTCTCTAATAACATTGCTTTAGTACGCACTATTGACTCCCATTCTGGAAAATAACGTAAATCTGACATCCCCAGTTTACTAATTTGGTCATAGATATCGCTTACTATTTGATAATACTTAGACCACATACTAGCATCATTTCTAAAATAGTCTTTATCTGTGATCCATTCAAAGTCATTATTAATAAATTCAGGAAGAGTCCTATTTAAAAAGATCGAATATAGAACACTATTACTATTTTTTAAGAATAACCATGAAATTTTTGCTGTATATAGAGCTGTTAGTGCGTATAAATAAAATTTATCTTCATAAATCACGTTAAATTTATATAGATTTTGCGGATCTTCTATCGAATAACAAGGACGAATTTTCATTTCCACTTCAGCTATAGGTTCTCCGTATCCTGAAAAAATTTCTATTAATTTACTTAGAAAGGACATTTTTAATAAAAATTCTTTAATTTTTCTAAATTTTAATAAATTTTACAAAATTTTATAATAATTTCAACACTTTTAACAAGGTTTTGGATTTTTATAAATTTTAAGGGTTATATGGTGGTAATTATATAATGAAGTTTAAAATTAAAAATTTCATTCTAAAATTTAATAATTATTAAATTTTTATTTAATTAAACAAATAAATTTATTCTTCATCGTTTGGTTTTAGTTCGTATTTTAAAAACGATGAATAGAGATTTCTTAATTCAATAGGAATTGGTTCTCCTAAAAGTTTATACCCGTTATAAACCCTATTTACCCAACCCTCTACTATTCTTAATCTTTTTTTATCTTGTATCGAAGAAGCATTGGCCGGCGGAAGCTCAAGACCATAAATTGTATCTGCACTAAATCTTAAAATTTTCTTAAAATTCAAAGCATAAATAATAGACATAACATCTTCTGGTGTGTATGGAACCTTACCTGGTTTTAAATATCCATTTTGATACCAAAGGTTAGCAATTTCTCTTGCCTCTTCTTCTACGTTTCGGGCTCTATCAAAAAGGTCTAATTGCCAAATAGCAATATCTTCCCAGCTTGGTATTTCCCCTTTGTGGATAAAATAGAAAATTAGATACCAAACTTTAAAAGCAGTATCTGCTTTAAAAAGGCCAAGATTTTTATAATAATTAAAAATTTCTTTAAGTTTAATTTCTGATTCTAAATTTTTATTAAAATCTATGTTTTCAATAATATCAATACCTCGTTTAATTTTTAGAGTAATTTTATCCACAGATTTTTTTGATTTCGTTGTAAAACCTGCTTCTAATAATGTTCTTAAATCTTCGTTTTCTACAGCTTTTTTAATTTCTACATAATAAGCTATAAGATACACTAAAATATTTTTCTCAGTTAATGAAAAATTTTTTAATTCTTCTTTGTTAATTTCATCAAAATAAGTTTCATCAAAAAAATTATTTTCTTTATTACCAAATGCTTTATAAAAAACTGGTTCATCAAAATGGATTATGTCATATACTAGGCGAGATACAATAATTTTTAAAATTGGTTCTCTGTATTGGTTTGTAGAAAGATAATTTTTATAATAATTGGCAAAAAACTGATATAAACTACTATAGCCCCTTTCTTTTAAAGCAGTTTCTACTGCTTTTAAAAAGTCTTTTTTATATGTTTTTTTAATTTCGTTTATTTTTTGAGTTTTTTCTTTTTTTAAAATTTCATTTACTTTAGCAACAATTTTCTTGGCATTTGGATCTGATTTTAGCGTCCTTTCATACACATCATCAACAACTCCATAAGTACTTAAGCCTTTTGAAGATTTTTCTTTCATTTCTCTCCTTACTTCAGTTATAAATCTTTTTGCTTTAAATTCTATAACTTTATCTTTATACCAATTAGTAGAACTAAGTAAGTAGAGTAGATTTAACAAAACAATTAAAATGATACCAACTTTAACAATTGAAGATTGAAGGTTAGATTTTATGAAAAACAAAAAAACAAATAATAAAATTACAATGACTAAAAGAATAAATAAAATTAAAGAAATGTTTAAACTAGCTAAATATATACCCAACATCATAAGAAGTCCAGCATAAATCGCATCAAACCAGATTACTCTTAATTTATTTGCTAAAGATATTAACCAAACGAAAGGAAAACCAAGATAATATAGTTTTGAACCTCCTTTTGCTAATTCAATCTTGCTTGCTCCTAAAATATGTTTCATATCTTCATCACTGGGGAAAGCGTGCATACCAACAGATAAAGCAAGCCAGGCAAGAATAATTGCTAATATAGAGTTCGGCGTTTCAGGAGTATTAAATCCTAAAATTTGAAAGAGATATCCTAAAAGAATGGTTGCTAAAGAGTTAATTATTAGTGGTCCTACGGATATCAAAAAAATTTGCTTATAAGCGGTTGGTCTTTCGTGGATAACATATCCTGCTGGCTCATTTCCTATAATGCAATTAAGATTAAAGTAAACAACCTTATACACTTTAACATTAACTATATCACAAAATTTTTTATGCGCCCACTCGTGTAAAATAATACCCGGAAATGTTAGAAGCGAAATCAACCACCCCGGTATTTTGATGACCATATCAATATAATTTTAACACATTTAAGAAGTTTTTGTTTTTTTAAATTTTTATGAAGTTATATTTGAAAAATTATGTGGCTGGATTTAAAAATCATAAAAGTATAGACTTGGAAGGCGTATCAAGTACCTTATAGGTGATTTTTGAAAATAAATATACGATTTTTAAAGACAAAATTTAACAAAAAATTAGATGTATATAAGGGGTAATGTGGCGAAAATTATACCTTTTTCACGCCACCACGCTTTTTAATATAAACACCAATTATCTCTTGTATTGATTTTTCAGCCCTGCTAACCTTGAAATAACTATATGTGTCAAGGTTTACAGGGTTAAAAATGAAAAGTTTTTAAAAAGTTGATAGGCTTGAGAGAATTTGATAAAATTTATACAGGAATGGTAGAAATAAATGAAAACAAAAATTATTTGAAAGAGTTGGAAATATTGTCGCAAAGCTTGAAATTGATTAAAAATCCTGTTAAAGAAAAATTAAAAACAGAACCCGGTATACGTTTAACATTTATTCCAGAATGGAAAGAGTTTTCTGATGCACAAAAAGATTTATTTTTAGATATAGTGGTATCTTCTTCTTTTATTTCGAAAATAGATGATGTAAATGTTAAAAATGAAATAATTTCTTATTTGGAGAACTTACCACAAATATACGGGGGCGAGAAAACACACGGAGAGGAAACTTCTTTAAGCGAGGCTATAAATACGGTAGCCTCAAATTTATCACAATATCTAAAGAAAAATCTTGAAAAAGATCATATTAAAAAGTATAGAGAAACTGTAAAAAACTTGACAGGAAAAGAGCAGATAAGAACTGAGTGGCAAATTTTTCTTTTGGGATGTTTAAACTTCTGGGATTTTAATGATTTTAAAAATTTTGAAAAAGAAATTGGGGAATTTAGAAAAAGAAGCAGAATAGATATTAATAAGTTTAAAGAAGAAAGAGAAAAGATACTGAAAATTTTTGTAGAACATCTATACGATAAATATTCTAAAAAAATACAAAATGATTTAGGGGGTTTAAAAAAGGTTGTTCATCAATTAGAAAAATATTTAGCTGGAGAAATAGACGAAGAGGAACTTTCTCTAGTTTTAAATATAGATTATCATCGCATGGATATAATTACACGGATTTTAGGAATTGATATAAGAGATAAGAAAAAAATAAAAGAAAAGGAAGAAGAAATAAAAAATCTTCTTAAAAAGAGAATGGAAGAAATTAAAACTTGGTATGAAAACGGAATTAAAAATTTATCGACAAAAGGAATAATAAGAAAGAAAATTATAGAAGCTCTCTATGGATACGGCTATCGACAAATAAAGTATTGGCCATTAGAGGATTCAACCCCGAATAATTTAATCCGACTTACTAAGGTAAAAAAGTTAGAAGTCCATACAACAGCAAATTTTGTCTTTTTTGATGAAAACGATTTAAAGATAAAATATGGAATTGAAATAACATCTAATCATCCGATTGAAGATCTGTTTGTTTTAGTTCTAATTAAAAAAGAAAACAAATTATATCCTTTTGAGAAATTAAAAAAGAAAATTGAAAAACATCCTAAATTGAAAAGAATTCCGGAATATTTTCAGTGTTTATTGAAGGATTTTATTTTTTATGGAGATTTTAATGAAAAAGATTGGGATTTAATTCGTGCTTATAGAAGCAAAAATGCAAATAAAGATTTAAGGTCAATTAAGAATATTTTCCAAGATGAAAACGGGAAAAATTTTGATAATTATACAACGTCGAATAATTTTCTGAAAAAAGCAACGGCTTTTTATATCAAGAAGAAGGTTTTATTAGAAAAAATCAAAAATACTCAGGAGGATAGAAATATTTCTACGTTTCTTAAAAATATTCTCGAAGAAAAATTGGGAGAGAATATTGAAAATATAAATGAATACTTAAGCGTGCAAGAAACTAAAAGAAGAAAGGCGTATTGGAATCTAATCAATAGCATTCTTACAAAGCTTGGGTATTTGCCAATAGAAAGAAAGGAGTATATAGATTTTGAAAAAAGTATGAAGATTTTCTAATATTTGATTAAAGGCTGTCAAGTGCCCCTATTTTATGCCCCCTTGAAAGGGGGACTTTTTAATTTTGCTGGAAAAATCTTAATTTTTTCAGCTATCGTTCCTAATCACTAAAAAATTTTGTCAGAAATGGAACGGAAGCATATTGTCCAATATTTATTGGAAATGAACGAAAAAATAAGTTTTGTGAAAAATAACACAGAATTAGCAAACAAAATCCTGTTACTTTACAGCACGATTTTTGATTTTGAAAAAAGGAAAAACAAACAACAGCTCGAAATTAATTCTCAAAAGAAAGATGAAAAAACAAACAAAACAGTTTCTGAAAATACTAGAAGCAGCTGAAAGATTAGGAGTTTTAGCCAGCACTTTGCGAAGATGGTCAAATAAAAATATTATAAAAGCAGTGCGGAGTTATCCGAGGGCTCATCGCAGATTTCCGTTGTATGAAGTCGAAAAAATTTTATCTTTCAATTAATACAAAAAGCCCCGCCCCTCCATCAGTATGGAAGCAGGGCTTAAAAAACAATGACTCAAGGATATTATAGCACACAAATTGAAAATCTCAATATTGTAGAGATAATTGAAAAAGAAGCGGGGATAAAAGTTCCTTTAAGAGGAGATCCGACATTAATCAACTGTCCACTACCAGGACATTCCGATAATCATCCATCGTTTGCTATTTACAGAAGAACTAACAGTTGGTGGTGCTTTGGCTGTAATAGGGGTTCACGTCCGATTGATTTTTTAATTTATTATAATGGCTTCTCTTTTAAAGACGCATTAAGATATATAGAGATTCACTATGGCATACAAATTAATAGGACGATTGAGGCTAAAAGTTCTCCGAAAAAAGAAACATGTAATGTCTATCAACCTTTATACTCGTTTCCAGATGATTTAAAAGAATATCTCCATAGCCGAAAGTTAAAAGATGAAACTATCGCAAAATTCAAATTAATAGTTTTTAAAAATAAGCTGACAGAAGAAAGAGCAATTGGGATTCCACTTTTTAACGAGCGAGGGGAGGTTGTAAATTGGAAGATGAGGATAGAACCATCAAAAGAAAATGAAAAAGAAAGTAAATATTGGTTTTTGTTCGAAGGAAAGAAAATAAATATCTTTCCTTTACCCTTAATTGATTTTAATAAAGAAGAAATTTATATTTGCGAGGGAGAATTTGATGCAATTCTGCTTTGTCAGGAAGGATATAATGTCATAACCTCGACAACTGGTGGAAATTCGATTAAAAATGAAGAGTTAGTTAACATAGTTAAAAAATTTAAGAAGATATATTTATTGCCTGACAATGATGATACTGGTAAAAGATGGTCTTTTGAACTTAAAGAGCGCTTGAGTAAGCTCCCCATCGAAATAATTGAACTCAAAATGCCTGAAGGAATTAAAGATGTAACGGAGTTGTATCAAAGCGGTAAAACCATAGAAGATATCTTAAATGAAGCCGAGGTGGTTAAGAGTTTCTTAACCATAGATGAAATTTTAGCGCATGAAAAGGAGGAAAATGATAAAAGTGATATTGGTTTTTTTGGTCATGAAGGAATAATCTTTAAGGGGTCTGCTTGCTTAATAAGTGGATACCCCAAGATTGGGAAAACAGAATTGGCTATAAGATTTGCTTGCGAATTAGCTAAAAAGGGCTTTATCGTATACTATCTTTCAGAAGAAGATAATAATACGTGGAGAAGGAGGTTGTTAAAGATACATTCTTTTTACTCTGATTTAGAAGCCAAAAAAAATTTAAAGATTTGTCCTCTTGCTTACTTTGGCATAAATGGAATTAAAGAGTTAATCGAATTTGGAGGCTTTGATGTTCTAATAGTTGACACTCTTAGGTCCTCTATTGGCACAGATCTAAAAGATGAAAAAGAGGCGCAGGAGATAATTAAATCGGTTTTACCTATCGTAGAAATAACCAAAAGAAGAGACATTACTTTAGTTTTTATCCATCATCAAACTAAAACTACTGATACATCGATTCGTGCAGTTGCTGGAAGCCACGCTTTAGCAGGGATAGTTGATGTCATCCTCTGTATATTCCCAATTGACGAAAATAATAGCAAGCAAAGAAGGATTGAAATTACCGGTAGGGTTATAGAACCAAAGGTTTTATTTTACGAAATGGATGAAAATAATGAAATTAAATTTGTAAATTTTGTAAAAAAGGATCCGTTAATGGATTTGCTTATTGAACTAAAACCCAAATTCGCTGACAGGTATTACGAAACCAAGGAAGTGAGAACTTACGCAGAAAAAGAAGGAAAGCAAAGAAAAATTGAATTCACTGATAGAGAATTTAGAGAAAAAATGCATAGGCTTTATGAACTGGATGAATATGATAGAAAACCACCCAAAAGGAGTAGAGGGGCAAAATATTTCTGGAGAGCTAAGATAAAAAATCAAGAAAATGAAAGTAATTTGAAAAATGAAAATTCGGCTAATCTGACAAATAATGAAGAAAAACTTTCAATTTTAGATTTACCCTATTAAATAGTAGCCGTGGTGGCGTGGCAAATATATATTATTATCCACGCTACCACACTCATGTAAACTTTAAAAATTTGGTCAAAATTAGTTATAATTATATCGATGGAGAGACTAAAGTATATAATCTACGCAAGAAAGTCATCGGAGGCGGAAGACCGCCAAGTTTTATCTTTGGAAAGCCAGGTTGAAGAGCTACAGAAGCTTGCTGAAAGGGATGGATTGAAAGTCACTGATATTCTAACTGAGGCTAAGAGTGCAAAGGAACCCGGTAGACCAATCTTCAATCTTATGCTTGAAAAAATTAAAAAAGGAGAAGTCAATGCCATTTTAACATGGAAAATTGATAGATTAGCAAGAAATCCTGTAGATGCTGGAACCTTACAATGGCTATTACAGCAAGGAACAATCAAAGAAATTAGAACACCAGAAAGAATTTATAGACCAGAGGATAATGCTTTACTTTGGGCTGTTGAAAGTGGAATGGCTAATCAGTTTATTAGAGATTTATCGATGAATACCAAACGAGGGCTAAAGAAAAAATGTGAAAAAGGATATAAGCCGGGATTAGCACCACTGGGATATCTTAACGACAAACTCTCTTTAAAAGGAGAACGAGGTTATTTTCCTGATCCTGAAAGATTTCATATTATCCAAAGAATTTTCAAAACATTAACTACAGGACTTTATACTCCTGCTGAAGTTTATAAGATGGCAATAAAAGAATGGGAATTGACGGATAGGAATGGAAAACCAATATCTAAAGCAAGATTTTATGAAATTTTAAGAAGTCCAGATTATTATGGTGAGTTTGAATACCCCAAAGGAAGTGGACAGTTTTATAAAGGCAGTTATGAGCCAATGATAACTAAAGAAGAATGGGATTTAGTTCAGCAAGTTTTGAAAAGAAAAGGTATCAGAAGAAACAGAACCTATATGCATTCGTTCAGAGGATTATTGAGATGCGGAGAATGTGGTGCGGTTTTAACCTCTTATGTGGCTAAAAAGAGATGGCTTTATTATGAATGCTCTAGAAAAAAGCAAGGAAAAACATTTTGCAGTCAAAAGCCGATAAGAGAAGATGTTTTAGAGGAACAAATTTTAAAGGTTTTATCCAGCATAGAAATTCCAGAAGAAATACATAAATGGGCTATAAATGCTTTGAAAGCAGAACAGGAAAAAAGAAGGAAAGAAAGAGAAAAAAATTTAAGGCATTACCACCAGATGTACAAAGCCACACTTGATAAAATTGACCAATTAATACATATGAAAACTGAAGGGTTAATAACTGAAGAGGAATTTAGAAGAAATATTGAGCCCTTAAGAGAAAAGAAAAACCACATTGAGAACTTTTTAAGAAATCAGGAATATAAAGATGAAAGCTGGATTGATGATGCAATTTCTTATGTAGAGGTTATGAAAAAAGTTAAAGAAGCTTACATAAACGGGGACATCTCAGTTAAAAGGACTATACTAAAATGCATTGGTTCAGAATTCATAGTAAAAGATAAGAAATTTTTCATTAAAATTGAACCTATCTTCGAAGTTCGAACTAAGGAATTAGAAGGTATGCTTATACAGGAGGGAGTATTCGAACCTCTTGAAAATGAGAAAAAGCAAGAATTTAACAGGGATTTTGAAACTTTAGGGGAAAATCATTCTGGTGGGGGTGGGCGACGGGATTCGAACCCGTAACCACCAGGGCCACAACCTGGTGCTCTGCCAATTGAGCTACGCCCACCACAAATAAATTATAAATCATTTTTTACTTTTAAAAATAAAATTTGAAATTAAAAAAATTAAAAACCCAAACCACCAACCCAAAATAACATCTCTTGGCCAATGAAGTAAAATAATTACTCTTGAAATCCCCCCCAAAATTGATAAAAACAAATTAATATAACCAATTAAAGGAGAAATACTAAAACTCAAAAGAGATAGCATCATGCTAAAAGAACTATGTCCTGAGATAAATGCTTTATTTTCTGGGAAAACACTTCTAAATACTTCATAACCATAAAAAATATAGGGTCTTTCTACACCAAAAAATTTATCTAAAAATAATTTAGTAATAGTTAAAAGAAGTATGCAAAATATTAATTTTGTCAGAAAATTTTTTAAATCAACTTTTTCCCTTCTAAATACTAAAGAAATTGAAATTAACATTACAATTAAAAATACAAAAATTTCAGAAAATAAAATAAAAAAGCCAAAAAGATTAAAATTATCTAACAACATTCTTTCAAAATATCCCATCTTAAATTATAGCACAACCGCGGATTATGCCGCGGATGAACGCGGATAATAACGCGGATAAACCCTAACACGGATTTATGCGGATATTGAAACGGATTTATACGGATTCAGAACTGATTTATCCTGATAATTAATTTTTATTGACTAATTCTTTTTAATCTATATTTATCAGTTTCAAATCCGTACTAATCTTTTATTGATCCGTATTTATCCGTTTCTAATCCGAATTAATCCGTTGTTATCCGTTTCAAATCCGAATTTATCCGTAGTACTTGACTTTTTATTCAGTCTTTATTTTAAGAATTAAGATAGCAATAACCTGCCGAAATTGCTGAGGCCAAAATTAGTCCTCTTTGATTTATAATTGGCTCAAGTTCTTTTGGATACTTAATTTTTAAAAATGGATTAAAAATAAAAACTTTTCTATCTTTAAAGAAACTAGCAAAGTATTCTATAACCCCTTTTATATTTACATTCCCACCATAAAAATAAATTTTCTCAACACTAACTCTATAAGCAGTTTCAAAACTACTAATTTCTTTTTCTATTTCCATTAAAAAGTTATTTAAAAATGAAAGTAAACTTCTTGAAAGATCTTGATGCTCTGGCCCAAGTTTAATACCAAATGTTTCTTTAAAATTTTCTGCTCTTAAA
Organism: Minisyncoccota bacterium; assembly: GCA_028276315.1. Classification (GTDB taxonomy): domain Bacteria; phylum Patescibacteriota; class Minisyncoccia; order UBA6257; family HR35; genus RSWP11. The sequence continues at coordinate 16,480 of JAPYWP010000004.1, forward strand.
AAATCTAAAGAAAGAACATTGCTATATAAGGATGTAAATTTTTGACCATTTAAACTTAATAGTTTTGCAAATTTTATCTGTCCATTTGAAGCAAAAGTTATTACAGAATTTAAGTGACCAAAATCAACCATAGCAACCCAATCACTAGTATCAAAAATTTTTGGCATACACATATTTTCAAAATAAACACCTTTTAATTTTAACTTTTGAATTTGAATTATTTTTTGATACTTTTCTAAAAAATTTTTTGGAAAACCAAATAAACAAACTGACCAAACTTCTTTTGGATCATTATGAAACTTAAAAATTTCCCAATGATATACAAATTCTTCAATTTTCCCTGGTAGATATTTTCTTGCCTCAAAATTTATAGCTTTTTTTAATTCTTTAGGATCTATCGGTGGAATTTGAAAAAGTTTAAAAAAACTAGATGAAAAAGGTAAAGTAATAATTATATTTTTCTCATTAATGCCTGCTTCTCTTAAACCCCAACCAATAAGTTGAGATATAATTTCATCTTCTAATTGAAAAGAAACCATACCCCCATATTCAAATTTCTCTGGCAAGGAAACAATACTATAATTTGTAAGCCATGTATCTTCTCCCTTCTTTTCTAAAAGAGCAATTTTAATATTTCTAGATCCGAAATCTAAAGATAAAATTTTTTTTGGTTTTAAAAAATCCATATTAAAATTATAACAAAATTTAACCTAATAACAAAATATATTATAATTTAGAATGAATTTAATTAAAATTTTTTTAGATATTTTTGCGCCAAAATATTGTTTTTCTTGTTTTAAAAAAGGAAGATATTTTTGTTTTGAGCATCTTAATGTTTTAAACTCATTTTTTTGCCCTGTTTGTAATTTAAGATTTCCTACTGTTGAAATAAAAAAAATAACATGCAAAAATTGCAGAAAAAAAACATATCTTGATGGAATTTTTTCTATTTTTTTGTTAGATGAAAATTTCGAAAAATTAATCTATGCCTATAAATATAAATACTATTATGACTTAGTTAATGAATTTTCTGAATATTTAAATAATATCTTAGACGAAAAATTTAAATATCTTTTTAAAAATTTTATATTTGTGCCAATACCATCTTATAGAACAAAAATAAATGAAAGAGGTTTTGATCATATAAAACTTATTCTTGAAAATTCAAAATTTAAATATAAAGAAATCTTAAAAAAAATTAAAAACACAAAACCACAAGCAAAATCAAATTTAAAAGAAAGAAAAGAAAATCTTGTTGGTGCTTTTGAAATAAATGAAAAATTCAAAGATGAATTTAAAAATTTAAAAACTGTAGTAATTTTTGATGATATTAAAACGACTGGATCAACATTAAATGAGGCTGCTAAAGTTTTAAAGAATAATGGAATTAAAAATGTATTTGCATTAACTTTAGCAATAAAACTATGACAATCAGAAAAATAGCATTAGACAAAGAAATAAAAGAAAATATTGTAAAGATAGATAAAAATTCTCCTGTTTATCATAGGATTTTAAACGTTTTGAAAGTTGATAAAAATGATGATCTAATTTTGATTGATGGAAGTGGCTTTGAATATCTTACTAAATTAAAGGAAAAAGGCGAAAACTTAGTTTTAGAAGTTGTTAAAAAAGTAAAAATAAAAAATAAAATAAATAAGTTTTTAACTGTTTATATTAGTTTCATAAAGAAAAATCAAATGGAAGATCTAATTGAAAAACTTGTTGAGCTTGGAG
>JAPYWP010000005.1 GCA_028276315.1 Minisyncoccota bacterium
ACTTCTTTTATCATTCTGGGATCATCTGGTTTTTTTATTGTTTTTATTTTAAAAACTCTATACTCATTTTTATTAAATCCAAAAATATTATTTTTATTTTCCCAAACAATCATAACACCATAAGGAAAATTCATGTTCCAATGAGAAATATCATAAGCTTCTATTCTTTCTATTTTTTTTATTTTAAGTAACGCTTTAAGATCTTCAATAGCTTTAATATCATAAAAATTCAATTCTAATTTTTCATTTTCAAAAATAAAGCTTTTTTCTATTAAATCTTTTATTTTTTCAATTAATAAATCAAATTCTTCTTTTGATGCTGCAAATTCGCGCGCTTTTTCTATTTTACCCTTTAAAAAAAGTTTTATTGCTTTTATATTTTTTTTATATTTTAAAATTTCATCTTCTTTTATTTTTGAATTTTTAATACAGCACCAGCCAGGGCATAAATTCATTTGAGCATTTATACATTCTCTTAGATGATTTTCTTTACAGGTGCAAAATTGAAATATTTTTCTTATTGATTTTAATATTATTTTTAAAGTTTTTCCTTCAATAAATGGACCAAAATAATCAAAATTTTTTAAATTTGTTTTGTGAGTAATAAAAACTTTATTTATTTTTTCTTTGCTTATGGCTACATAAAAATAGTTTCGATCATCTCTTAAAATTATGTTGTATTTTGGCTGATATTTTTTAATATATTCTGCTTCTTTTAAAAAAGCTAAAAGTTCATTTTTTAAAACAATATATTTTAATTTTGTAGCTTCTTGAAGTAAACTTTTAATTTTTAAGGAATTTGAATTTTTATAAGAAGCTAATCTTTTTTTAAGATTTTTTGCTTTTCCAATATAAAGTGGAGTATTGCCTTTTAAAAACATATAAATTCCGGGAGATTGAGGAATATTTTTTAAAATTTTTTTAAGCTCCATAAATTTATTATAATTAATTTATGAAAACAGGAATTTTTCTTTTAATATTAGATGGTTTTGGAATAGGAGTAGAGGATCTTTCAAATCCAGTTTATTTAGCTAAAATGGAAAATTTAAAAGAATACTATAGAAAATATCCTTTTGGAATTTTACAAGCATCAGGGCCAAGTGTTGGAATTGGTTGGGGTGAAGCAGGTAATTGCGAAATTGGACATTTAACAATTGGATGTGGTAGAGCTATTTTCCAGGATTATGTAAGAATTTTAAATCAAATAAAAGATGGAAGTTTTTATGAAAATAAAGTAATTAAAGATGCTGCAACTTTTGCTAAATTGAATAAAAAAAGAATTCACCTTTTAGGTGCTTTAAGTTATAACATACATGAGACGCCTCTTGATTTATGGAAAGCTATATTAGATTTTTTTAAAAGAGAAAATTTAAATGTTTTTTTGCATTTATTTGTAGATAACTCATCTAATCAGAATTTTTTGAATATATTAAAAGAAATAGAATTCTTTTTAGATGAAAATATTAAAATAGGTACAGTTGTTGGTGGTAGTTATGCTTTAGATAGAGAAAAGAATTGGACTGTAAAAACTCAACAAGCTTTTAATTTAATAACTAAAGGAGAGGGGAATAAATTAAGTTTTGAAGAGTTTAAAAAATTTATTTTAGATTCTTATAAAGATAAAAATTTTAAGCTTGAAAATATAAGGCCAACAATAATAGATCAAAATTCTGCTATTGAAGATTCTGATGTTTTGATATTTTTAGATTTAAATGAAGATTCTATTTTACAATTAGCAAAGTCTTTTTTAGAAAGTGATGATAATTTTAATTATTTTAAAAGAGATTTACCGCAAGATCTTTATATAATTACAGTTACCAAATACCCCATTTCAAAGCCAAAATATAATATAAGAACAATTTTAGAAGAATTTAAAATTGAAACGCATCTTACAAAAGAATTATTTTTAAAAGAAAAAAATATTTTTAAAATAACAGAAAGTTCTAAGGCTATTAATCTTAATTTCCATTTTAATGGTTATATTCAAGATCCATACCCAAATGAATATAGAAAAATAATGCCACCTAGTGATATATTGCAAAATCCTCTTTTAAATACAATTGAAATTTTTGATAATATTATTCAAGGAATTTTAGATGGAATTTATGATTTAATTATTGCAAATATTGCAGCTACTGATCTTGTTGCTCATACAGGGGATATTAATTTAGCTATAAAGACTTTAAGAGAATTAGATGATATTTTAAAAGATTATATAGAAAAAATTATATCTTATAATTGGATAGTTATTTTAACTTCAGATCATGGAAATATAGAAAGAATGTTATATGCAGAAACAGGAAAACCCCAAAAAATACATGATCCAAATCCAGTACCTTTTTTAGTTATAAAAAGAGGTTTTGAAAGAGATAAAACTGAAGGACAAGTTAGATATCAGCTTAAAAATTCTATAGGTACTTTAGCAGATATTGCTCCAACAATTCTATGGTTTTTTGATATTGAAAAGCCAGATTGGATGCTTGGTAAAAATTTAATTAATTTTATTTTTTAAATTTTCTACAGCTTTTAAAAATTCATCTCTCTCATTCCATTCAATTTTTTTATCTTTTAATACAATAAATGGTTCTGACCCCTTGACTAAGCTTAAAATAAGATCTCCTTCTTTACTATTTTTAACTAACCAATTTATAGCATCTCTTCTATCTAAAATTATTAGTATATCTTTTTTAAGATTCCATTTTTCAATATAATTTTTAGCTCCTTTTTCTATTTGTTTTGCTATCTCTAGGGGATCTTCATCTCTTGAGTTTATTTCAGAAATTACAATAACATCAGCATATTTTGCACAAATTTCACCGAATAATGGTCTTTTCCATTTATCTCTATCTCCATCAGCTCCTATTAAAACTAAAATTCTTTTAGGATTATACATTTCTTTTACTGTTTCAAAAACAGCTGTTATTGAATCAGGTGTGTGAGCATAATCTATCATAATTTTGAAATCTTTATCATAAATCAAATCCATTTTTCCAGGCATTCCTTTTATACTATTTATTGTTTGTTTTATTTTTTGAACATCTAATAAATTTAAAGAATAGGGAACACAAATTGATGCTAAAATATTATAAAGATTAAAAAATCCTAAGAGGGGAGAAAAGAATCTTTCTCCAAATAATGTAAAATAAATTCCTTCTTTAGAAATTTCATAATTTATTGGTTTTATTTGGGCTTGAGATTTTATTCCAAAAGATATTATTTTTAAATTTTTAAAGTTAGTAAAATAATGAAATTGATTATCATCTAAATTTGCTATTATTGTTTTTTCAACCCTTTTTCCATCTAAAAACTTTATTTTTTTAGATTTAGCTACTGCTTCAAATAATTTTCTTTTTGCTTTTTTATAATTTTCAAAAGATCCATGTCTTTCAATGTGCTCTGGATGAATATTTAAAAATACACCAAAATCAAAGTCAATAAATTTATGCCTCCAAAACATAAGACCCTCAGAAGTTACTTCTAAAACTGCTATTTTACAATTATTTTCTTTTGCTTCTTTTAAAAATATATGCAAAAATCCTCTACCTGGCATTGTGTTTGTGGTTTTATTTACTTCTAATTTTTCTCCAAAACCAATAAAATCAGAAGAACAAATTCCTGTTTTTATATTTAGATCATTTAAAATTTTATAAATTAAATAACAGGTAGTACTTTTTCCTTTAGTTCCAGTAACACCTATTACAATTAAATCCCTTGATGGGTTTTTAAATTTTATATAATAGAAAAAATTAAAGATTAAATTTAAAATTCTTTGATAAAAGTTTCTAAAAAATTTTGGTGAATATTTTTTTAAAATTTCTTTTATCATCTAATTATTATATTCCACTAATTAACTCCTCTTTAATTGGTAGCAATATTGTAACAGTTGTTCCTATTCCTTCTTTAGATTCTATTTTTATTTTTCCTCCATGAAGATCTATTAGTTTTTAAAAATTTTAACATATAAAGCAAAAAATCTTCGTTCGCTACCCCAAATTTATTTTTATAAACATCGCGCAACCTGCCCTTAAAAATATTTTAAATTATAACTATTTTCCAATTAACTCCTCTTTAATTGGTAGCAATATTGTAACAGTTGTTCCTATTCCTTCTTTAGATTCTATTTTTATTTTTCCTCCATGAAGATCTATTAGTTTTTTGCTTATGTAAAGACCTAAACCAAAACCTTCTTTTCCTATTTTTCTAACATTACTTGCTCTAAAAAATCTTTTAAATAATTCTTCTTGTTCTTTTTGGGGAATTCCTATTCCAGTATCTTTTACTATTATTTTTACAAAATCTCCTTCTTGAAAATTTGAAATTTCTAATTTTCCTTCTGGTTTATTGTATCTTATTCCATTATCTATAATATTAGAGAGTGCTAAAAAGATTTTTGCTCTATCTCCCGGGATTTCAATATCTTTTAGATCTTTGATTAAATTTATTTTATTTATTTTAATTTCAGGCTCTAAAATATCTAAAATATCATTTATAACTTCTGCAATATTAAATCTTGTAATATTTAAATTTAAGCTTCCAGATTCTATTTTTACTGAATTTAAAATAGTTTCTACCAGCCAAGTTATTTTCTTAGTTATTTTGCTTGCAGTATTTAAAAGTTCATTTTTTTCATTTTCTTGTAACGGGTTTTTGAGCGTCTCTAATATCCAGTTTATTTCGCTAAGAGGAGTTTTAAGTTGGTGCGCTGCAATATCATAAAATGCATTTTGATTTTTTTGATAAAGTATTTCTGCGGTTTTATCTTCTACAATTTTTAATTTTGTAACTACATTTTTTTCTTTTTCTAAAACAGGAACTGTCCAAATAACAAAATAAGTATCTGTTGGCTCTTTAAAATATACAAAGCTTATTTCAATTTTTTCTTCTGTTTTTCTTTCTAAAATTTGTCCAATAAGAGATGGGAAAAATATTTGAGCTAGTGTTCTAAATTTTGCTGATTTTAACATTTCTGGCTTAACTTTTTGTCCAACAATCTCTTCAGAACTAAGTCCAACAATATTGCAAAATTTTTTATTTACTTGAATTATAGTAAAATACTCATCATATATACAAAGACCTTGAGGAGTAATATTAAAAGCATTAAAAATTATTTGAGACAAATTTTCTGCTTTTAATTTTTTTTCAACAGCTTTTTTTAACACATCAACTAGAAAGAAAAATAAGGAAATATTTATTATTAAAGAGACAATTTTTATAAAAAGTGGAGCTTTTAAAAAAAATATAGCTAAAAAGTTAGCTAAAATTGCAAAAACAATTAATAATCCTTCTATTTGAAAATTTTCATAGAGAAATTTAACTTTTTCTAATAAAATTTGAATTATTTTCTTTAAATTTTGTAAATTTAAGACTTGATTTCCCATAAATTTTTCCCTTCTTTAATTTTAACATTTAATTTTAAATTAATTTTAACTGGGAAATTTAATTTATCAATATTTTCCATTATATTTTTTATTTCTGGAATTATTTTTTCTTTAATATTATCTTTAATTTCAAAAATAAGTTCATCATGCCAGGGCAAAATTAACTTTACATCATCATTTAAAATTTGATTTAAATTTATTATTACAATTTTTAAAATATCTGCAGCTAATGATTGAATTGGAAAGTTTATTGCAATTCTTTCGGCCTCATTTTTTTCTCTTATATTTTGACTCCAAATTCCAGGGATCATTCTTTTTCTTCCAAAAATATTTTCTGAAAATCCATATATTTTTGCCTTTTCTTTAGTTTCATTTAAAAATTTAGCTAATGCGGGGAATTTAAGGAAAAAATTATTAATATAATCTTTTGATTTTTCTATATCAAAGCCAGTTAATTTAGAAAAAGCATTAGGCCCCATACCATATAAAATTCCAAAATTAAGAGTTTTAGCAATGTCTCTTTTTGTCTCATCTTTAAAAATCTCTTTTGCTACTAAAGAGTGAAAATCTCCACCATCTTTTAAAAAATTTAAAATTTCTTCTTCATTAGATAAAAATGCTGCTAAAAATATTTCTATTTGCTTATAGTCAAAAGAAACTAAACTAAAACCTTCTTCTGCTTCTATTAATTCAAGTACTCTTTCTGCTCCATGTTTTGGTAAATTTTGAAAATTTGGTTTAAATGATATTATTCTTCCAGTACTAGATAATGTTTGATCTAGATTTGTATTTATTCTTTGTTTTGAAGAAATTAAATTTTTTAGATAACTATTTAAAATTTTTGAGCACTCTTTCCATTCAATAATTTCGCTTAAAATAGGATGAGATTCTTTTATTTTATCTAAAATTTCTTTCTTTGTAGAAATAATTCCTGTTTTTGTTTTTATTTTAGGATTTTTTATTTTTAATTTTTCAAATAAAAGCCAACTTAATTGCTGGGGGGAATTAAGATTAATTTTTGTTCCAGATCTTAGATATATTTTTTTTTCCAAAATTTTTTTATTAGTTTTAAAGTAAATTATAGCTTTTTTAAGTTTTTTTTGATTTACTTTTATCCCGTAATTTTCTATTTTTGCTAAAAGAGGTAATAATGGTTTTTCTAAATTTAACCAAATAAAATCAAAATTTAAATTTTTTAATTTTTCTGAAATTTTTTTATAAGCATCCTTAAAAAAGATTATATTTAAAATATCTTCTTCAAATGTATTATTTGCTACTATTTGAGATATTTTTTTATTATCAATTTTTTTAAGATCAGGATTTGTTAGCCAAAGACAAACTTTAAGATCAAAGTAATCCTTTATATAATTTTTAAGAATGCTTTTAAATAAATTTTTAGTATCAACGCCTACAAAAAATTTTTTTAAAAAAGCTATTGGCGGTATTTTTTGAATATTTAAATTTATAATTTTATTCTCTTTTAAAAAGAAAATTTCATTATCTTTTATTTGAAAGAAAATTTCATTTTCTTTATCAAAATCGTCAAAAGTTCCTGAAATTATTTGTGGTATTTCATTATTTTTGCTTTGAGAAAAATTTTTTTGAATTCTTTTTATTAAGCTTTTAAATTCAAATTCTTCAAATAAATTTAAAATTCTATCAAAATGGGGGCCTTTAAATAAAATATCATCTAAACTAATTTCAATTTTAACGTTTTTTTGAATTGAAACAAGCTCTCTATATAAAAATATTTTTTCCTCGTTTTCTATAATTTTTTGAGCTAATTTTTTATCTATTAAACCTTTTTTTGCAACTTCTATAATTTTTTCTAAATTTCCATAATTTTCTATTAATTTTTGAGCTGTTTTTGGTCCTATACCTTTTATACCTTCAATATTATCAGATGGATCTCCTACAAGTGCTTTATAGTCTATTATTTGATTTGGAAGCAAATTATATTTTTTAAAAACCTCCTTTTCATCATAAATTTTAATTTCTGTTATTCCTTTTTTCATTGTCCAAACAACAACTTTCTCGTCATCAACAAGCTGTAAAGTGTCTAAATCTCCAGTTATTATAACTATTTTTTCAACTAAATTTTTTGTTTTTTCTGTAATTGTTCCAATAATATCATCTGCTTCATATCCTGGTTTTTCAAATATTTTAAAACCAAAAGCCTCAAAGAAATCTTTAGATTGTTTTATTTGGAAAACTAAATCGTCCGTTATTTTAGGTCTTTGAGCTTTATATTCTTTTAGTATTTTGTGTCTAAATGTTGGTTCTGGTCTATCATAGCAAACAGCACCATACTTTATTTTAAATTCATTTAAAACTCTTAAAAGTATATTTGAAAGACCATAAAGAGCATTTACACTTCTTTTTTTAGAATCTGTTAAATTAGGCAATGCATGATAAAGTCTGTGTAAAAGAGCATTTGCATCAAATATTATTAACATAAATAAATTTTAATTTAAAAAATTTTTTGTTCAAGCCCTAAAATAAATTTTTATTTTTCTTCCTTCTTTATAGTCTAAAAATTCCATTTTTAATATAAAACAATATTTAGGTAAATCAAAAAATTTATCGCCCCATTCAATTAAAAAGATATTATTTTTTTTAAAATAATTTTTTAAAAATTTAAAAATACTCTCTTTATTAGAAATTCTATAAAGATCTAAATGATGAAAATTTATATTTCTTGAGTTTATTTTGGTTTTATAGGTTTTTAAGATTATAAAACTTGGTGATCTTAGATTTTCTTTTATGTTAAATTCTTTAGCTATAGATTTAATTAATGTGGTTTTTCCGACACCAAAAGGTCCAGAGAAAAAAATAAATAATTCCTTTTTTTCAATCTCAATAATTGTTTTTAAAAATAAAGAGAAAAATTTAACAAATTTTAAAGTTTCTTTTTTATTTTTAAAACTTAAAGAAGATAATAAAAATTTCACTTAAATATTAAATTTTTTAAAATTTTTACTTAAATACCAAAATCTTCGTCTTCATCTTTTTCTTCCTCGTTTTCTTCCCATTCTTCCCAAGATTCTTCTTCCCATTCTTCCTCTTCTTCAACTTCCTCTTCTGGTTCTTCCCATTCTTCTAAACCTTCTTCCTCTAAACCTTCTTCTAATTCTTCATCTTCATCATCTTGTAAATAAAGGTTTAATTTAGAAATCAAATCTACTGCCATTTTTTATTTTATTCCCCCTTCTTTTATGGAAGAAAGGGGAATAATCTATTAATTGATTAAAAGTTTAATCTATTTTTTTAAAAAGTCAAGAATCATCTGTGAAAAAACTGTGAATATTTTATAATTTTAAATTATGGTAATTAGAATATTTTTTACTGGTGGAGCAACAGGAGGCCACCTTTTACCCATTCAAAATATAATTAATGAAATTAAAAAAACCGATTATGGTTATGATTTTGAATTTTATTGGGTAGGTCCTAAACCAAAATTTCCTTTTGAGTTTAAAGATTTAAAGCCAATTTTTCTTCCAGATTTTAAAATTAGAAGATATTTTTCTTTAAGAACATTTTTAGATTTTTTAATTTTGCCCTATATAATTTTAAAAATTTTTTTTGTTTTTTATATAAAAATGCCAAATATAGTTTTTTCGAAAGGAGGTTCAGTTAGTTTTTTTGTAAATTTCATTGCTTATATTTTAAACATTCCAGTTTTAATTCATGAATCAGATTCAATTCCAGGTCTTTCAAACAAATTTTCAATTTTTTTTGCAGAAACAATATTTTTATCTTTTAAAAATAGTATAGATTTTTTTCCAAAAAAAGTAAAAAATAAAGAATTTATTTTAGTAGGGCATCCTATTGACGAGGACTTATTTTCAACCACCAAATTTACTAATGAAGATTATGAAAAATTTAAAATAGATCCAAGCAAAAAAACAATTTTAATTTTAGGTGGATCTCAGGGCGCTCAAGAAATTAATGATATTATATTTGAAATTTTAAAAAATTTAGTAAAAAAATATCAAATAATTCATATAACAGGTAAAAATTTATATGAGGATGCAAAAGCGCTTTCAAATTTTATTTTAAAAAATATTCCTGAAAAAGAAAATTATCATTTATTTGATTTTGTTGATCAAAAAACTTTAGCAAAATTCTATAGCATAGCTTCTTTGGTAATTTCAAGGGCTGGGAGTGGAACAATTTTTGAAGTTGCTTTTTGGCAGATTCCAAGCATTTTAATTCCTCTTAAAAAACAAATTGTAGGTATTCATCAAATAAAAAATGCATTGGAATATTTAAATTATGGTGCCTGTAGAGTCATTGAGTCAGAAAATTTAAAACCAAATATTCTTTTATTTAATATTGAGGAAATTTTGCAAAATCAAAAAGAAATTGAAAAAATGAAATTAGGTGCTAAAAATTTTTATATTCCAGGAGCTAAAAGAAAAATAGTAGAAGTTATTATTAGAAAATTAGAATACTATTATGGAAAAGATTAAAAAAATAAAAGTTTTTACTGATGGTGGTGCAATAAATAATCCAGGGCCAGCAGCAATTGGTGTAGTTATCTATGATAAAGAACCACCTAGAAAATTTAAAGAATTTATAAATAAAGCAACAAATAATCAGGCAGAATATTTAGCAATGATATTTGCTTTAAAGAAAATTAAACAAATTTATGGTAATAAAGAATGTAAATTGATAGAAGTTGAAATAAATTCTGATAGTAAACTTGTTGTTTTTCAGATGAATAATATTTATAAAATAAAAGAAGAAGATATTAAAAATTTATTTATAGAATTACATAATCTTACTTTAGATTTTAAAAAAGTTTCTTTTAATTATATACCAAGAGAGCAAAACTTGATTGCAGATTCTTTAGTTAAAGAAGCTCTAGGGGGTAATTAGATTTTATGTTATAATTTATGTTAGAATTAAAAGAATTTTTGAAAATTAAGAACCGACTGCTTTTCTCAGAAAAGCTCGGTTCGAGATTATTATGGAAAAGACAGCTTATATAGAAGTATTAGAGAATATTTTAAAAGCATTAGTAAATTACCCAAATGAAGTAAAATTAGAAAAGAAAATAGATGAGATGGGTGTTTTGGTTTTAATTAAACTTCATCCTCAAGATGTTGGTCTTGTAATAGGTAAAAAAGGTTCAATGATAAAAGCTCTTAGGACTGTAATTAAGGCTATTGGTTTGAGAAATCATGCAAGAGTAAATATTAAAGTAGAAGAACCAACTAAGAAAGTTTCAACAACAGTAGATGAAGTATTAGAAGATCTTAAGAAATAAACTTGAAAGAGCCTAAAATAACATTTCATATTGTAACTGCTTTTCCAGAAGCTTTTAGTTATTTATTTACTTCAATTTTAAAAAGAGCTCAAGAAAATAAAATTATTAAAATTAAAATTCACGATATTAAAGATTTTACAGATACCAATATTGATGATAGACCTTATGGAGGTGGACCAGGAATGGTACTTAAAGCTGAACCAATATTAAGAGCAATTGAAAATATTTTAAAAAAATCAAAATTCGAAAAAAAAGAAAGAAAAATAATTTTCTTCGATTTAAAGGGTAAAAATTTTGATCAGAAAATGGCAAATTATTTAAAGAAGTTTAAAGAATTAATTTTGATTTGCGGGCATTATGAGGGGGTAGATGAGAGAGTTGCTAAAATTTCAGATATAAAAATTTCTGTTGGTAATTTTATTTTAAGCGGCGGTGAAATTCCTGCAATGATTTTAGTTGATTCTATTTCAAGGCTTTTATCTGGAGTTTTGAATAATCCTAATTCATTAGAAGAAAAAAGAAATTATTTTTCCTTTCCAGTTTATACAAGGCCAGAGAAATTAAAATTTTTAGGTAAAATTTTAAAAGTTCCAAAAGTTCTTTTAAAAGGGAATCATTTAGAAATTAAAAAATGGAGAGAAAAAAAAGGAAAATTTTTATGGTATAATTAAATTGTACTTATGAAAAAGCAGAATAAAGAAATTGTTGAGGGGATGGTAATAGAAAATTTACCAGATACCACTTTTAGAGTAAAAACTGATGATGGTAAAGAGATATGGGCTTATCTTTCTGGTAAAATGAAATTAAATTATATTAAAATAGTTCCAGGGGATAGGGTTGTAGTTGAAATTAGTCCTTATGATCCTAATAAAGGTAGGATTATAAGGAGAAAATAATGAAAGTAGCTGCTTCAGTTAAAAAAAGATGCGCTGATTGCAAAATAGTAAGAAGGAAGGGCAGGATTTATGTTGTTTGTAAAATTAAAAAACATAAACAAAGACAAGGATAATTAAATATTTAAAAATATGGTAAGAATAGCAGGAGTAAATTTACCAAACAAAAAATTACCTTATGCACTTTCTTATATTTATGGTATTGGTTTTTCTTTGGGAATGAAAATTGCAAAAGAATTAAATATAGATCCTAATAAAAAGACAGAAGAATTAACAAGCGAAGAGATAAGTAAGATTCAAAATTATATTGAAAAAAATCTTAAAGTTGAAAATGATTTAAAAAGAGAAATTCAGGAAAATATAAAAAGGTTAATAAGAATAAATTGTTACAGAGGTATTAGACATGTAAAAAAACTTCCTGTAAGGGGTCAAAGAACAAGAACTAACTCTAGAACAGTAAGAGGCAACGTTAGACATACTGTTACCTCAGGAAAGAGAAAATTAGAAAAGAAATAATATGGGTAAAAAAAGAGTTACAACTTTATCAGGTGTTGAAGAAAAAGTAGTTCAAGAGCAAAAACAGAAAAAAAAGATAAATTTACCGGTTGCAAGAATTTATATAAATGCAAAATGGAATAATACTTTTGCAACATTAACAGATGATCAAGGTAATGTTTTTGAAAGTATTTCAACTGGACAAGTTGGATTTAAGGGTACTAAAAAAAGTACTCCTTATGCAGGATCAAGAGTAATAGAGGTTTTGGTTGAAAGATTAAAAGGATACAATATCGAGAAAATTAAAGTATTTGTAAGTGGTTTTGGACCAGGTAGAGATTCAGCATTAAAAACACTATTTTCTAAAGAGCTTCCAATTTATTTAATTGAAGATATAACACCAGTTCCTTTTGGAGGCCCAAGGCCGCCAAAGGTTAGAAGAGTTTAATCATGTTAAAGTATAAATGTAAAATTTGTAGAATGTATGGTCAGAAGTTTTTATTAAATGAAAGATGTGCTTCCCCTAAATGCGCTCTTTCAAGAAGAAGAACAAGGCCCGGTCAACATGGGTCTAAGATTAGAATTTTATCAGAATATGGAAAAGAATTAGTTGAAAAGCAAAAAGTTAAATTTTATTATCTTTTAAGAGAAAGGCAGATGAAAAAATATTTTAAACTAGCAGAAAAAGCTAAAGAGCCAACCCCAATAGCTTTAGCAAAAATTTTGGAAAAAAGATTAGATAATATTGTTTTTAGAGCTGGATTTTTTACTTCAAAGCCTCAAGCAAGACAAGCAGTTGTTCATGGTCATATTTTTGTAAATGGTAAAAAAGTAGATAGACCTTCTTATTTAGTTGAAATTGGTGATGTAATTTCTCCAAATCCAAGAAGTCTTAAAAAGGGAATTTTTAATGGAATTTATGATAGAATTAAAAAATACCAACCACCAAGTTGGATTGAGTTAAATAAAGAAAAATTAGAAGCTAAAATTGTTGGAGAACCTGTTATAGAAGAGTTAAAATTACCATTTGATTATTCATTAGTAGTTGAATTTTATGGCCGTTAAAATTAATTAATAATTTTAAAAATCATGGATAACAAAATTTTAATAGCACAAAATGTTCAAATATTAGGAAAAGAAAAAAATTCAGCCTTAATTGGAATTAAAGGTCTTTATCCAGGTTATGGAATTACTTTAGGTAATGCATTGCGCAGGGTTCTTCTTTCTTCAATACCAGGCGCTGCAATTACAACTTTAAAGATAGAAAATGTCTTACATGAGTTTTCAACAATACCTGGTGTTTTAGAAGACGTTCTTGATATTACTTTAAATTTAAAACAAGTAAGAATTAAAATGTTAACTTCAGAGCCTCAAGAAATTTATTTAAATGCAAAAGGAGAAGGAGAAGTTAAGGCTGGCGATATAAAAGTTCCTTCTAATCTAGAAATAGTAAATCCAGAACTTCATATAGCAACATTAACCGACAAAAAAGCAACTTTAAATATAGAAATGAAGGTTGAAAAAGGGATTGGATTTGTTTCTTCTGAAGAAATTAGAAAAAATAGCCAAGAATCTAATGCTATATTTTTAGATGCAATTTTTTCTCCTATTAAAAAAGTAAATATTGAAGTAGAAGATATGAGGGTTGGCGAGAAAACAAATTATAACTTTTTGAAAATTTATATTGAAACTGATGGAACTATAGATCCAATAGAAGCTTATAATATGGCAATAGATATTTTAATAGAGCAGTTTAATGGAATTAAAATTTTAAACTATGAATAAAATAGCAGTAATTGAAATAGGGGGAAATCAATTTTTAGTAACTGAGGGTAGTAAAATAAAAACAAAAAGAATAAAATTAAAGAATAAAGATCAAAAAGAAATAGAAATAGATAAGGTTCTTTTATTTTTTGATGGGAAAGATCTTAAAATTGGAACGCCTTATTTGGAAAATAAAGTTATTGGAGAAATATTAAAAGAGATTAAAGAAAAGATTGTTGTTGGGAAATTTAAACCAAAGACAAGATATTATAAAAAGATTGGGACAAAACTTTATTTTTATGAAATTTTAATAAAGCAAATTATTTAACATGCAAAAGGTAAAAAAAGGAGATGTTGTTTTAATAACAAAAGGTAAAGATAGGGGGAAAACTGGTAAAGTTTTAAAGGTTTTTCCTAAAGAATCAAAAGTTATTGTTGAAGGTCTTAATTTAGTAAAAAAACATAAAAAGCCTAAAAGAGCCGGAGAAAAAGGTGAAATTATTTTAATTCCAAGAAAAATTAGTTGGAGCAATGTTAAATTTATCTGCCCTAATTGTAAAAAACCAACAAGGGTTGGTTTTATTAAAGAAGGAGAAAATAAATATAGATTTTGCAAAAAATGTAAAAATAAAATAGTATAAACATGGAAATAGATTTAAAAAAACAAATAGAAGAAAAATTACCTCAATTTTTTAATTATAAAAATAAATTTGAGTATCCGAAATTAGAAAAAATTATTCTTAATATTGGAATAGGAAAATTAGTAACTTCTAATCCACAGAATCAGGACAAAATAGTTCAAGAAGCAGTTTATGTTCTTTCAATGGTTGCGGGGCAAACTCCTAAAGTAGTTAAAACAAAAAAATCGGTATCTAGTTTTAAACTTAAAAAAGGAATGCCAGTAAGTGTTGTTGTTACTTTAAGAGGTAAAAAAATGTATGATTTTCTTACAAGGTTTCTTATCTATGGACTTGCGCGCTATAAGGATTTTAAAGGAATTAAAAAGGAACATTTTGATAGAGAGTACAATTTAAATTTTGGTTTCAAAGAAATAAGCGTTTTTCCAGAAGCAATTTCAGAAAAGGTTCATTATAATTTTGGTTTAGGAGTTAATATAGTAGTTAAGGCTAAGAAAAAAGAAGATAAATTAAAATTTTTTGAAATGTTAGGATTTCCACTAAAATGAACTATTTTGAGATTAAAAAAAATTTTTTAGAATTTTTTGAAAAAAGAGGACATAAAATTATTCCATCTTCTTCTTTAATTCCTCAAAATGATCCTTCTGTTCTTTTAACTACTGCTGGGATGCAACAATTTAAAGAATATTTTTTAAGAAAAAAAATTCCAGAACAAGATTTTGGTACTCAAAGAGTTACATCATGTCAGAAATGTTTTAGAACTACAGATATTGAAGAAGTTGGTGACGAAAGGCACCTTACTTTTTTTGAGATGCTTGGAAATTTTTCCTTTGGTCCAGTTAAAAGCGATGATCCTTCAGATTTTTCAACTGGTGGTTATTTTAAAAGAGCTTCTATATATTGGGCCTTTGAATTTTTAACACAACATATGGATCTTAAAATAGATTATGTTACTTATTTTGGTGGAGATAGTGAAATACCAGAAGATTTAGAAAGCTTTAATATTTTAAAAGAATTGAATCTTCCTATAAAAAGTTCTGGTAGAGAAGATAATTTTTGGGGGCCTACAGGAAACGAGGGACCTTGTGGTCCAACAGTTGAGTTTTATATAAATGGTTTAGAAGTTTGGAATTTAGTTTTTAATGAGTATTATAAGTATCCTGATGGTAGTTTAAAAAAACTTGAATTTCCTGGAGTAGATACAGGTATGGGCTATGAACGTCTTTTAATGGTATTAGAGAAAAAAGAGAATGTTTTTGAAACATCAGCATTTGATACAATTTATAAAATTTTAAAGCCTTTTATTCCCCAAGAATATATAAATTTTAAAAGAGATCAAAGAATAATCTTAGACCATTTAAGAGCAATTGTTTTTTTAATTTCAGACGGAGTTTTACCTTCAAATATTTTAAGAGGTTATGTTTTAAGAAGAATTTTAAGAAGACTTTTTTTGAAACTAAAACAACTTAATGTGCCAAAAAAATCTTATAATATATTAATTCAAAAAACATGTGAATTTTATTCTAAATCTTGGCCAGAAGTTGAAAATTATAAAAAAGTTATAGAAGTTTTTGAAGAAGAGCTTGATAAATTTAATTTAATTCTTGAAAGAGGTATAAGATTGTTTAATAAAAATATAGATGATTTTAAAAATAAAGAAAAAAGAGCAAGAAAAGCTTTTGATTTATTTTCAACATATGGTTTTCCGCTTGAACTTACTAAAGAACTTTTAAAATCAAATGATATTTTATGGGAAAAGGAGGATGAAGATGAATTTTTGAAACTTTTTGAAGAACATAAAAAAATAAGCAAAAAATTATTTGATGATGAAGTTGAATAAATGGTTTTTAAATCTTTTTTTAATAATTTTAATTTTTATTTTAATTTTTTTTCTTCCTCAAAAAACTCCAATTTCTTTTTCTTTTATAAAAGGTTATTCAGCAGCTGGAGAGAAAAATTTTGTTTTTAATATTTTCTTTTTGCTTTTATTTTTAAATATATTAGATTTTATTTTTTATTTTCTAATACCAGAAAAAAAGGAAATTTTCTTTTTAGTTTCCAATTATTTAAATTTTATTTTTTTGATTTATTCAATTTTTTTGTTTTTAGCTAAATTTGTTTAATTTTATGGTATAATTAAATTATGTTAAAAAGAAAGTTTCATAGAAAAACAGATCAAAGGAGAGCATTTATGAAAATATTGGCAAATAATTTAATTGAAAATGAAAAAATTACAACTACTTTAGTAAGGGCAAAAGAGCTTAAAAGTTTTATTGAAAAGATTATTTCAAAAGCAAAAAAACAAGATTTAAATGCATTAAGATATCTTTTAAGATTTTTTAATAAAAGAATTGCTTTTAAAGTTTTTTACGATATTTCCCAAAGATACAAAGAGAGAAATGGTGGTTATGTTAGAATTATAAAACTTGGTAAATTTAGAAAAGATGGTGCAGAACTTGCAATAATAGAATTTGTATAAAATGAATTGCTATTTTTGTAAAAATAAAATAGAGGTTGATTGGAAAGATGTTGATCTTTTAAAAAAGTTTATTTCAGCTGGGATGAAGATTAAGCATAGAAAATATACAAAATTTTGCGCAAAACATCAAAGAAAATATGCTCAAGCAGTTAAAAGAGCTCGCGTAATGAAACTACTGCCTTATTTTCCGGGCCAATGGTAAATTTCCATATTTTCAATACACTCTTTTTTAAATTTTTCCCATAAATTAAGTTTTTCTTGTATTTTTATAATTTCTTCTATCTTAGTTTTTGTAGCAGGAAATTTTGATATATATAAATTACAGCAATCTGCATAATTTTTTTCACTTATTTTACCAGTTCCAATTTTATATGATAAATCTATTATTTCTTGTTTATTAAATCCTAAAAGAGGTCTTAAAATTAAAATATTAGAATCAAAACTAATGCTCCAAATGTTTTCAATTGTCTGTGAAGAAACCTGTCCTAAATTTTCTCCTGTAATTATTGCATTATAACCATATTGATTAGCTAACTCTTTTGCAATATCCAACATAAATCTTCTATAAAAAATTACAAGATATTTTGGTGGGACATTTGAGAGTATATATTTTTGTGCTTCTAAGATGTTAATAAAAAATATTTTACTCTTTGGTTGGTATTGAGATAATATTTTAAAAATTTCAAAAACAGCCTCTTTTTCTAAAATACTTGTTTGTGGATAAGCATAAAAATGAACAAAATCAACATTAACACCTCTTTTTATCATAAGAAAGCTTGATACAGGAGAATCAAAACCACAAGAGATAAGACTAAGTGCCTTTCCGCCTGTTCCAACAGGTAAACCACCTATTCCTTTAATTTTATCTAAGTAAAAATAAAAATTTTTATTAAAATATTCTAAAAATAAAGTTTTTTCAGGTTTTTCAAAGTCTATTTTTATTTCTGGATATTTTTGTAAAATAAGTTTAATTAATTTATTTTTAATTTCAAGAGAATTTTCTGGCCAATCTTTATCTGCTCTTTTAACAACAATAGAAATAGAACTAAAATTAATATTAAATTTCTCAACTAATTCTTCTGGTTTTTTGAAAATATCAATTACTCTACAAAAATATTCAATTCCAGGAATTTTGCTTAATTTTTCTTCTAAATCCTCTCCATAAACTAAAATTCTTCCTCTTTTTCTTTCTACTTTAGCTTTTGTTTGAATCTTTATATTTTCTAATAATTTTCTTTCAAAATAATCTCTATTTTTCTTTTTTAAACCTATTTCTGAATAATGAA
>JAPYWP010000006.1 GCA_028276315.1 Minisyncoccota bacterium
GGGAATGATGGAACTTTATATAGTGGTTCAACAGTTTGCTCTAATCCTCCAACTCCAGGTTGCCCAACTTGGATAACAGGCAAAGTGGGAGGAGCTTTAAGTTTTGATGGAGTGAATGATTATGTAGATGTTGGTGGAATAATGGACTTAAGAATTAATCATCTTGGTAATCGTCTTACATTTTCATCTTGGATTTATTGGGGAGGTCATTCGGGAGGGCTTGCAAGAATTGGTGGCTTTCAGGGTTATTTTGGGGATTACGCCTTATGGGTGAGAGATACTGGTTCAATTTTATTTGAAGTTGATGGTGTAAATGGTAATGTTTTAGAAACTACTTTAAGAATTAATGTGAATTCTTGGAATTTTATTTTAGCAACATTTGATATGAATAAAATGAGAATTTTTATAAATGGTCAATTAGTAGCTGAAAGAAGTCCAGTTTTTTATCCTCCTAATGAAGGAGTGGCTAGGTTAAAATTCGGTGATTTAGAAAATAAATTTTTTAATGGTAAAATAGACGAAATAAGAATTTATAAACGTGTATTATCTGATTCAGAAATAAAATTGTTATACGAGTCTAATAAGTAAATAAGCGAAATTTTTTTAATTTATCTTGTGGTCGTTAATAAGATCGAAAATTTCTTTTATTAGCATTTCTTTATTTTTAGAGAGTTTTTGCCAAAAAGAAAGGCATTTTTTGCAGTTTTTAGAGTCTTTTAAATAGAATTTTTCTATTCTCCAAATACTTTTATGTTCTTGAATCATTTGATTGAATAAATTGTAAAGGTGGTTGTTGAGTTTTTTATCCATAAAATGATTATAGATTAAGATTTAAAAATTTGCAAGTTAAATTGTTAAAACTTTGTTATAATTAATCTATGAAAATAGGTATTGATCTTGGTACAGCAAATACTATTGTTTTTTTGCCAAAAAAAGGAATTGTAGTTAATGAGCCATCTGTTGTTGCTGTTGAAGTTAGTACAAATAGAGTTATTGCTATTGGTCAAGAAGCAAAAGAAATGATTGGAAAAACTCCATCTGATATTAAAATTTATAGGCCATTAAAAGAAGGAGTTATTGCAGACTATAGAGTTACACTAGCTATTTTAAAATATTTTATTTCTAAAGTTAGAAGTTTTTTTAGTTTAACAAAACCCGAAATTATTATTTCTGTTCCTGCTGGAATTAGTTCAGCAGAAAAAAGAGCAATTATAGATGCTGGTCTTGAAGCAGGCGCAAAAAATGTTTGGCCAATAAAAGAACCTATTTTAGCAGCATTAGGAGCTGGTATGCCAATTAATTCTTCTATAGGTAATATGATAGTTAATATTGGTGGTGGTACTACAGAGATTGCAGTTATATCTTTGGGTGGAATTGTTACATTTAGTTCTTTAAAAGTTGCAGGAGATAAGTTTGATTCTTCTATTATGGAATATTTTAGAAGAAAACATAATTTAGCTATTGGTGAGCAAATAGCAGAGAAAATTAAAATAAAAATAAGTTCTGCCTTAATTAAAAAAAATAAATTTGAAACAGATGAAATAACTGGTGTAGATTTAATTTCAGGGCTTCCAAAAACAATAAAGGTTACTTCAAATGAAATAGCAGAAGCTATTTCAAGAGATTTAAATGAAATTGTTAATGAAATTAAAAAAGTAATTTCTATAACTCCGCCAGAGCTTGTTGCTGATATTATGAATCAAGGAATAGTATTGTCTGGTGGTGGGGCATTGGTAAAAGATCTTGATGAATTGATTCATTTAGCTACAAAAATTCCAGTTTTTGTTGCAGAAGAGCCTATATTTTGTGTAGCAAGAGGGACTGGAATAATAATTGAAAAATTAGAAAATTATAAAAGAGTATTTAATTTTTAAAATGTTTCTTTTAGGAAATAGAATTATAAGGGAAAAAATAGAAGAGATAATTTTAAAAAATAAAGTAGTAGGATCATTTTTGTTTTATGGGCCGAAAGGAATTGGAAAATTTACTTTTGCTAAATATTTAGCTGAAAACTTTGATCCACACGATAGGCTGATTATTGAGAAAAAAGATGATGAACATGTTATTTTAAGCGAGATAAATTTTATAAAAAATTTTTTAATGACAAAGCCACTTAAAGATAGAAAAATAGTTGTAATAGATCAATTTAATAAAGCAACATTAGAGGCACAAAATTCTTTTTTAAAAACACTTGAAGAACCAGCTTCAAATACTGTTTTTATTTTAATAACTCAAAATTTATTTTCTGTTTTAAAGACAATTCAATCAAGAGTTCAAATATTTAAATTTTCGGGTGTCCCAACAGAAGAATGTAAAATTTGGTTAAAAAAGCAAAAATATAAAGAAGAAGATATAGAAATTGCTCTTTATATTTATCCAAATCAACCAGGATTAGCTAAAAAAGTTATTGATTCTAAAGCAATAGAAATTATTAAAGATTTTATAAATTTTAAAAATAAGAATTCTTTGAAAAAACTTTTGGATGTTAAAGATATTGAGAAAGAAACCTTCGAGACATTAATTTTATATTTAATACAAAAATTAAGAGAAAAAATTAAAGAAAAAGAAAGTTTGAAAGAAGTTTATAAATTAAAAAATTTTTTAGATCTATATTGGAATATTAATTTTTATAATTTAAATTTAAAAATTCAATTTTTAAAAGTTTTAGTTGACTACTATGACCAATAAAGAAACTTGGAATATTTTAATTATTACAATTCTAATTGGCATTATTTTATTTTTTATTTTTGAAATTTCTAATATTAAAGATTTTAGCAGTCTTTATAAAATATTAGAAAAAATAAAACGTTAAAAACTGACTATTTTAAAGTTAAATATTTAGTTAACGAGTTTAGCGAGTTAACGAGTTAGTAATTTTCTAATCAGCGTTCATCCTCACAAAACGGATAAATACGGATTAGGAACGGATAACTACGGATAAATACGGATTTGAAACGGATTAAATGCGAATATCTAATATCCGAATGAATCCGTTTAATATCCGCATATATCCGTTGGTCAGAAAATAAATTTATAAATACTTTCTGGAATAATTTTGTCATTTTTATTAAATATTTTTGTTTTTTCTTCACCTCTTAAAAAATCTTTAAGTTCTATAACTTGTACTTTAATTGTTTTTTTCTCAAAATCAGAATGAACTATTTTTGCTGCTTCTTTAAAATTTGAATTTTTTTCTATAAGATTAATTCTAGTTTCGTTTTCATTTGCTGTTATAAAGAATGTTAAATTTAATTTATCTAAAATTTTTTCAATTATCTTAATTTTTAGTTCGTGGTTAAAATCTTCTTTAAATGAAAAAGAAAAATCAACCCAATCAAGATTTCTTTTTCCATTTTCTATAATTATTTTTTCTTTTAAAGCAAAAAGTCCATAAGATTTTGCAACTTGAATTTGATCATCGTCTAGTTTTTCTTTTTTTAATATTTTTTCTTTTATTTTCTCTAATATTTTATCTTTTTTTTGATTTCTTTCACATATTTTGATATCAGACATTAAAAGTTCTTCTTGAATTATTTTATGATCTCTTTCTGGATCAATACTTCCTTCTTGGTGTGGCACGTTTTCTTTTTCAAATGTTCTTACAATTTCAATTAAAATATCCGCTTCTTTTAAATGAGAAAGAAATTCATTACCAAGTCCTTTACCTTTATATGCATCTT
Organism: Minisyncoccota bacterium; assembly: GCA_028276315.1. GTDB lineage: Bacteria > Patescibacteriota > Minisyncoccia > UBA6257 > HR35 > RSWP11. The sequence goes on from JAPYWP010000006.1 coordinate 3,681, forward strand.
TTACAAGTCCTGCTACATCTATAAATTCTAATTCAGGATATTTTATACTTTTAGATCCAAATTTTTTAAATACAGTTAAAAATTCTTCTTTATCGTATAGAACAATTCCTCTATTTGGATTTATCGTAGTAAATGGCCATTCTCCTTCTTGAGCAACATATTTTTGAGTCATTAAATTTAAAAAAGTAGATTTACCAACATTTGGCATCCCAACTATTCCAACCTTTATTTTCATTTTAAAATTTTAACATATAAAATTAACAATTTAAATTTCAACCATGTTATAATAAATTAAATTATTATGAAAAATGAATTTTTAGAAAAGTTTATAAATTTTTTAAAAAATGAAGGATTTATTTTTCAATCAAATGAAATATACGGAGGAGTAAGTGGTTTTTACGATTTTGGCCCCCTTGGAAGTTTAATGAAACTTAATATTAAAAATTTATGGCTTAAAGATGTTGTTTTTAGTGAAAAAAATGTTTTTTTAATAGATACTTCATTAATTAATCCCAAAGTAGTTTTCGAAGCATCCGGCCATTTAGAGAATTTTTTTGATATTTTAATAGAATGTAAAAATTGCCATTTAAGATTTAAAAAAGAAGAAGGAGAAAAATGTCCTGATTGTGGATCTTCTAATTTAACTAAACCAAGAAAATTTAATTTAATGTTTCAAACAAAAATAGGCTCTACTGGTAAAATTGACGGTTTTTTAAGACCAGAAACAGCTCAGGGTGTTTTTGTTAATTTTTTGAATGTTTTAAATTCAACCAGAACAAAATTACCTTTTGGTATAGCAAACATAGGTAAATCTTTTAGAAACGAAATAAATCCAAGAAACTTTATTTTTAGATTAAGAGAATTTGAACAAATGGAATTAGAATTTTTTACAAAGCCACAAGAGGCTGATTTTTGGTTTAATTACTGGTTAGAGAAAAGGTATAATTGGTATTTGAGTCTTGGGATTAAAAAAGAAAATATTAAAAAAGTTGAAATTCCAAAAAGTGAACTTCCTCATTATTCTAAAAGAAATGTTGATCTTCATTATAATTTTCCATTTGGTTTTCAAGAAATTGAGGGTTTAGCAAATAGAGGTGATTATGATCTTAAAAGGCATAGCGAATTTTCTGGCAAAAGTTTAACTTATTATGATCAAAAAGAAAAAGAAAGTTATTTCCCTTATGTAATTGAACCTTCAGCAGGAATAGAAAGATTGGTTTTTGCATTTTTAGTTGATGCTTTTGATGAAGATGAGGTTGATGGTAAAAAAAGATTTGTTTTAAGACTAAATCCTAAAATTGCGCCAATAAAATTTGCAGTGCTTCCTTTGTTGTCTAACAGAAAAGAAATTGTAAGACTTGCTCAAGATATTTATGATAATTTAAGAAAAGAATTTATTTGCGTATATGATGAAAATGGAAGTATTGGAAGAAGATATAGAAGGCAAGATGAAATTGGGACACCATGGTGTATAACTGTAGATTTTGAAAGTTTAGAAAAAAAAGATGTTACTGTAAGAGATAGAGATAGTACTAAACAAGAAAGAATAAAAATAGAGGAACTTGAAGAATTTTTTCTTAATAAACTAAAATGAGACTTTTTATTGCACTAACTTTTAAAGAAGATTTTTTGAAAGAAATAGAAAAAAATATAAAAGATATAAAAAAGAAATTTCAAGGTAAATGGATACCTAAAGAAAATTGGCATCTTACTTTAGCATTTTTAGGAGATAGATTTAATGAAAAAGAAGTTATTGATTTTTTGAAAGATAACTTTCTTAATTTAAAAATTAATAGTTTCTTTGCTAAAAAAATTGATTGGGCTCCAGAACAAAGACCTCGTATGATTTGGGTTTATTTTGATAAAATGAATTTTGATGTTTTTGATAAAATTTTTAACAAATTTGAAGTAAATAATTTTGTTCCACATATTAATCTTATAAGATTCAATCCAAGACCAAGGCGCTCTCTTTTTAAAATAGATAAAAAAATAAATTTAAGTTTTAAACCAAAAAGCCTTGTTCTTTTTAATTCTATTCTTAAAAAGCCATTTGCTGAATATTCAAAAATTTACGAAATAGATTTTTAATGTATAATCTAATTAATGAAAAGCCAAAAGAGAAATTCTTAAAATTTAAGGTTTAAAGGCTTTGTAGAATTGAAATAAAAAGCAAAAGCCTTTTATAAGAAAAAAATAATTTAAAAATTTTGTAAAAAAAAATTAAAAACATTATAATCTAATTAATGAAAAGCCAAAAAGAGCTTGTTGAAAAATTAAAAAAAGAAGATGTTTTGAAAACTAAAGAATTGATAGATGCATTTTTAAACGTTGATAGAGCTTATTTTGTTTTAAATTATCTTAAAGATCAAGCCTATTTAGATGAGCCATTACCTCTTGTAGAAGGACAAACAATTTCTCAACCATGGACAGTTGCTTTTATGTTAGAATTATTAGAATTAAAAAAAGGATTAAAATGTTTAGATATTGGTTTTGGTTCAGGTTGGACAACAATGCTAATATGGTGGGTTACAAGAGGTGAGACTTTTGCTTCAGAAATAAACAGCCACGTTTTTGATTTAGGAGTTAAAAATATTACGAGATTTTTATATGAAAAGTTAAATATTAAAGAATTACCAGAAGAAATTCATCTTTTTAATAATAATGGTGTTAGTGATCTTGTTTCTTTTTCTCCTTTTGATAGAATTTTGGTAAGTGCTGCAGCAGAAAAAATCCCACAAATATTAATTGATCAACTAAACGATGGAGGAATTATGGTTATTCCTGTCAAAAATAGTTTATTTAAAGTTTTAAAAAATAATGGTAAAATATACAAAGAAGAATTTCCAGGATTTGTTTTTGTTCCTCTTATAGAATGAAAAAGGGAATAGCAACATTTTCATTAGATTACGGTAAATGTCCAAGATGGCTTTTTGAAAGGATGACAAAGCTATCAGGTATTTTAATTGAGGCGATTGTTAGCGAATTTGGTACTGAGGAGTTTTTAAAAAGGATTTCTGACCCTGTATGGTTTCAAAGTTTTGGTTGCCTTTTAGCTTTTGATTGGAATTCATCTGGTCTTACAGTAACTACAACTGCAGCAATAAAAAAGGCGCTCTCTAGAAGGAATTGGGATTTAGGTATTTATGTTTGTGGAGGGAAAGGTAAAGCATCAAGAAAAACTCCAGAAGAAATTGATAATATAAATTTTAAATTTGGATACGAAAATAATTTTAAAGAAATTTCTAAAATAGTTGCAAAAATAGATAATTCTTTAATTCAAGATGGTTTTACTATTTATCATCACTCATTCTTTTTTGATAATTTAGGTAATTGGGTTGTAATTCAACAAGGGATGAATACACAAATTCAAATGGCAAGAAGATATCATTGGATTGGAAAAAAAGATGCTAATTTTGAGAATTTTCTAAATGACTATCATAAAGGAATAATTTCAAATATTTTTCTTCCAAAAGTTCTTAATTTAGCATCTAAAAAAAGTAAAGAAAATAGAGAAATGACTATTAAAATTTTAAAAGAACAGGACCCATTAAAAGAAATTAAAACATTAGAGTTAATTTTAAACAAAAATAAATTTTTATTTAAAGAATTATATCTTCCTAATATTGAATTTAAAACACACCCTATTTTTTATGAAAATTTTAATTTTGAAAAAATTAAAAAAGTTATTATAAAATCAAAAGAGGAAATTGAAAGTAAATCTAATTTGAGTTTTATAGATATTTTAAAAACAAATATAGGCCCAAAGACAATAAGAGCTATTTCTTTAGCAGCAGAAATAATTTATGGAGCACCTCCAAGTTATAGGGATCCTGCAAGATATACATTTGCTCATGGCGGTAAAGATGGTACACCTTTTTTTGTAGATATTGAAACTTATGATAAGACAATAGATGTTCTTTCTAAAGCAATAAGAAATGCAAAAATTTTATCGTTCAAAGAAAAGACAAATCTTCTATTTAAATTAAATAAATCTTAAATTAAAATTTTTACTTATGAATGAAATAAAGAAAAAAATTTTTTCTTTGCCAGAAGATATTCTAGATTTAGCTTTAACACATAAATCTTATTCAAAAACAAAAAATAATGAACAATTAGAATTTTTAGGTGATGCTGTTTTAAATTTAGCAGTAGGATATTTAATTTTTTCTAAATTTCCAAATAAAAAAGAAGGAGAACTTTCACTTTTAAGGTCTAATTTAGTTAATGTCGATAGTCTTTTTAAAATAGCTAAAAAACTTAGAATCGGAGATTGGATTAAATTTAAAACCTATGATCAAAAATTAACAAAAAACATTTTAGCAGATACACTTGAGGCTATTTTTGGTGCTTATTTTATTTATTATGGATGGGAGAAAACTCAAGATTTAATTTTTGAAATTTTTAAAAATGAAGTTGAAAATTTAAATTTTGATAAATTAAAAAATCCTAAAAATATTTTACAAGAATATTATCAAAAAATTGGAAGTAATTTACCAAGTTATAAAGTTATTAAAGAAATGGGGCCAGAGCATAGAAAAAAATTTGTTGTTGGTATTTTTTTAAATGATAAAAAATTATCTCAAGCTACTGGATCATCAATAAAAGAAGCAGAGATAAAAGCAGCAGAAAAATTAATTAAAAAATTAAAATTAATATGAGAGTAAAAAGTTTAGAAATATTTGGTTTTAAATCATTTGCGCAAAAAATTTTACTTGAATTTCCTCATAATATTACAATTATTGTTGGTCCTAATGGTTCTGGGAAATCTAATATTGTAGATGCTATAAAATGGGTTTTAGGAGATCAAAGTTTAAAATCAATGAGAATAAACGATTCAAGAGATGTTATATTTAAAAATCAACAGAAATCTTTAAATTTTTGCTGGGTAAGAATTAATTTTGATGATGAAATAGTCATTGAAAGGAAAATATTTAGAGATGGTACTAGTGAGTATTTAGTAAATGGTAACCCTGTTAAATTAAAAGATTTACAGCTAGTTTTGGCTAAATTAAAGCTTTCAACAAAAAGTCTAAATATTATAAATCAAGGTTCAGCAGATATTTTTTTAAAATCATCTCCTAATCAAAGATATGAAATGATTTTGGAAATAATAGGAATAAAAGAATATGAATTTAAAAAACAAGAAGCTTTAAAGAAAATAGAGCAAACAAAAGAAAATATAAAACAAGTAAAAATAAGACTCCAAGAAGTAAGACCGCAATTAAAATTTTTCCAAAAAGAAAAAGAAAAAGCAGAAAAAATTGAAAAAATAAAAGTTGAACTAGAAGAGCTTTATAATGAATATGAAATTGCTAAGTTTTTCGAATATAGTAAAAAAATAAAAGAAATTGAAAGTAAAATTAATGAATTAGAAAGACAAGAAGAAGAACTTAAAGTTATATTGCAACGTTACGAAGAAGGAATAACAAAAAATCAAGTTTCAGACGAAAAGTTGAAAGAATTAAAAGATAAAGAATTAAAAATTTTAGAAGAAAAAAACAAAATACTATCTCAAATAGTAAAGACAAAAAATATTTTAAGTAAAGATTCTTCTACTTTATTAAATCAAATTATAAATAAATTAAAAGAACTTTTAAATTTTGATGATATTTTGAAAATAAAAGAGGAGATAAAAAAAATAATAAAACAAATAGAAGGAGAAAAGGAAGAGGAAAAAAATGATGAGTTAGATAATCTAAATAGAGAATTAGAAAAAATAAGAGAAGAAATTAGAAAAGAAGAAAACGAATTACGTGCTCAAAAGATTGATAGAGAAAAATATTTTTACGAGTTTAAAGATTATCAATATAAACTTATAAAAGTTGAAGAAGAATTGGAACATTTGCGTTCAGCATATGAATTTTATAGCAATGAGATTAAAAACATTAAAAAACCAAATAGGATGTCCTTTAGAAAGTTAGAAGATTTAGAAAGAGAAATAAAAGAAAAGGAGTTAATTTTGAATTCTCTTGGTAGTGTTGATGAAGACATGCTAAAAGAGTATGAGAGAATTAAAAATAAAGTTGAAAAATTAGAGAATGATCTTCTTGATCTTGAAAAGGCTCTTGGAAATTTGAATTATTTTGTTGAACAGATTGATGAGAAAATTAAAAGTGAGTTTTCTAAAAAGATGAAAGAAATAAATGAAAATTTAAATTATTATTTCTCTTTAATATTTGAAGGAGGAAGAATAAAACTTTTGTGGAAAAATACAACTAAAGAAATAGATGTTTTAATTCAATTACCAGGTAAGAAAACATCAAATGTTGATTCTCTTTCTGGCGGGGAAAAAGCATTAACATCAATAGCTATTGTTTGCTCTTTAATTAAAACATTAAAACCAATTTTTGTAATTTTAGATGAAATAGATGCATCATTAGATGAAAATAATGCTTTAAAATTTGCAAGGCTAATTAAAGAACTTTCTGATTCAACTCAATTTATTATTGTTTCTCACAACAGGGCAGTTATGGAAATTGCTCAAAGCCTTTATGGTGTATCTCTTTCTCAAGACGGCTCTTCTAGGGTAATTTCTTTAAAATTATAAAAAGTGTTATAATTTATTAAATTAAATATTTTTTGGTAGGTCTATTTTTTAGGCTTACCAAAAAATTAAAAAAAATGAAAAAATTACCAATTATTTTAGGCTTAATTATCTTAATTCTTATTATAGTTTTTGTAGCTATAAAAAAACCATCTCAAATAAGTCAAAATTTGCAAAATGTAGGTACAGAAGTTAAAAAAGAAGGCGAAAAATTTGAGCAAGAAAAAACAGAAGAGAGTTCAAAACAAATGACTATAAAAGTAGAAACACCAGAACCAGGAGCTACTTCAGTGCCAGAGAATGTTGCTGTACCATCTAATGTTGTTCCTTCTGTAAGTGGAGAATCAGCATTTAGAAATTTTGATATTTCAATTGAAAATAAAAAACTTAAACCATCAATTATAGTTGTAAATAAAATGGATGTCGTAACTCTTAATATTACAGCAGTTGATAATGATTATAGTTTTGAAATACCTAGCTATGGAATTTCTGTTCCTATAAACAAAGGGCAAAAAAGACAAATTCAATTTCAAGCAACAGCAGAAGGGCAATATGATATTTTGTGCAAAAACTGTAAAGATGGTATTGGTGGCACTTTTGTTGTAAATCTTAAAAAATAAATGGCAACAAGACATCTTTTAAGAATTATTGTTGTTCAGTCTCTTTATCAGTGGCTCTTTAACAATAAAGAAGGAGATATTAGAAAGATATTTGAAGAAAATTTAAAAGAATTTGGTTTTGACATTATGGATCCAGAATATGGTTATCGTCTTTTAGATGGAATTTTAAATCATTTAGACGAGGTAGAAGAAAGAATATTAAAATATGCTGAACCAAGATGGTCGAAAAAAGATATGCCTCTTATAAATCTTTGCATTTTAATTTTAGGTATTTATGAACTTTTATTTCAAGATCCTAAAGAAGTCCCCCCAAAAGTTGCTATTAGCGAAGCGTTGGAGATAGCTAATTTTTTTTCTAATCAAGAAGCAGTAGAATTTATTAATGGGGTTTTAGCGTCTGTATACAAAGAGAAATATCCTGAATAATTTAAAATGTTCAATTACTCTTTTGTTGGAATTTTATATAACATAAGATCTGCTTATAACGTTGGTAGTATTTTTAGGACTGCTTCAGCTTGTGGAATGAAAAAACTTTATCTTTTTGGAATTACGCCAACTCCTGAAAATGAGAAAGTTAAAAAAACTTCATTAGGAGCAGAAAATTATGTAGAATGGGAGAAAATTTATAGAATTAAAAAAATAATTAAAGATTTAAAAAAAGAAAATTATACAATAGTTTCATTAGAACAAACAAAAAAATCAATTTATCTTCAAAATTTTAAACCAAAAAGGAAAACATGTTTTATTGTTGGAAATGAAATAAAGGGTATTAGTAAAGATATTCTAAATTTATCTGATTTTATTGTAGAGATTCCAATTTTTGGGCAAAAAGAATCCTTAAATGTTTCAATAGCTTTTTCAGTAGCGGTTTACTTTTCTTTATTTAAATTATTGAAATAGGACAACTAAATAGAAAATCAAAAGTTAATATAATCTAAAATTTATTTAGTTAACGAATTTAGCGAGTTAAAGAGTTTGAAAATTTTATCTCTTATTTTTATATTTTTTATAATTCGTTAATTCGTAATTCGTTAATTTTTTTTAATTTAACACGAACCTATACTAACTTAAAACGAACCAATGCGAAATTTTTATCTGCATTAATCCGTTTTAAAATCCGCGTTAATCCGTGGTATCGTTAATCCGCATTGTATCCGCGTCCATCCGCGTAAAATATTATCCGCGTTCATCAGCGTTGATATCAGCGTTTATCCGCGTGTTATTAAATCCGCGTTTATCTGCGTATTTATTATCCTCATTGTATCCGCGTTTATCCGCGGCATTAAATTAAAATACTATATATAAGATAGACAAAAAATTTTACTATAGGCCATAAAAAGAAAATTAAAATAAAGATTAAAAATATTCCATAAATTTCTAAATAAAAAAGCCAATGTTCTTTTCCTTTTGGAAATAATAAAACTAATATTTTAGATCCATCTAAAGGAGGAATTGGTAAAATATTAAAAACACCCAAAAGAACATTAATATAAATTATATTTTGTAAAAATTCTTGACCACCCTGAGGAAAAATATTTAATCTAAAAATAAAAGAAAAAATTATTGCTAAAAATAAATTTGAAAGTGGTCCTGCGAGCGCAACTTTAATTACATCTTTTTTGAAATTTTTGAAATTTAAAGGATTATAAGGAACTGGTTTAGCCCAACCAAATATAATTTTTGGTCCGCCTAAAAAACTAAAAAAATATAATGTTAAAGGTAAAATAATTGAACCAAAAGGATCTATATGAGATTTGGGATTTAGAGTTAATCTTCCAGAAATTTTTGCAGTGGGATCGCCAAGTTTATATGCTATGTATCCATGAGATATTTCGTGTAAAATTACAGAAAATAGAAAAACACAAAATATAGCTAAAGTTTGTAAAATATCAATTAAATTCATTTTTTCTCTTTTTTAGGCGAAATTTTTATTTTTCTTTTTTGTCCTTTTATTATTCCTTTTTTTATTAAAAGATTCCAAGCAGTATCTGAGACTTGAGCGCCACAAGATAACCAATATTCTATTCTTTCTTTATTAAATTCGCCAACCTTTTTTAATGGATCCCACCAACCCAAAACTTCTTTTGCTCTTCCAGATTTTGGCCCGAATCTTGAATCTATTGCTACTAATCTAAATTTTGGTTGATTTCTTTTTCCAACTCTTTGAAATCTTATTTTAAGCATAGAAATATTATAACATAATTTTGTTATAATTTTACTATGAAAAGAGTATATTTAGATTATGCTGCAACAACTCCTGTCGATGAAAGAGTAATTAAAGAAATGGAAAGATTTTTTAATATTGATTTTGGGAATCCATCGAGCTTACACTTATGGGGGCAAAAAGCTTTAATTGCAATTGATGAAGCAAGATTAATTTTTAAAAAATACTTAAATACAGATTCATTAGAAGAAATTATTTTTACAAGTTCTGCAACAGAGTCAAATAATTTTGTAATTAAAGGAATAACTTTTTATTATTTATTTAAAAAGAAAATAAAACCACATATAATTTCGACAAAAATTGAACATGAATCAATAGAAAGAACATTAGAAGAATTAAAAAATTTAGACTTGATTGAATTAGATTTAGTAGAACCAGATAAATCCGGTTATATTGAGCCAGAGAAAATTTTAAATTTAATAAAAGAAAATACTGTTTTAGTTTCTGTTATTTATGTTCAAAATGTAATTGGCACTGTTCAGCCAATTAAAAAAATAGGAGAGCTTTTAAAAGAAATAAATAAAAAAAGAGAAAATCTACCTAAAATTCTATTTCATACCGATGCTGCTCAAGCAGGGCTTACAGAAGATTTAGATGTTAAAAATTTAGGAGTTGATTTTTTAACATTATCTTCTCATAAGATTTATGGACCAAAAGGCGCAGCACTAATTTATAAAAGAAAAGATATTGAAATTTTACCATTAATTTCAGGACCTGGGCAAGAATTTGGCTTAAGATCAAGCACAGAAAATGTGCCAGCAATTTATGGTTTTAGCAAGGCATTTGAGATTTTTTATACTAAAAGAGAGGAAAATAAAAAATATTTTTTTGAATTAAGAGATTATTTTTTAAATGGGATTAAAAGTTTTTATCAAAAATTTGAGATAAATGGTTCTTTAGAAAATTCTTGTGGTAAGATTTTAAACTTATACTTTAAGGATTATTTTGCTCAAGAAATTTTAATAAGGTTAGATTTAGAAGGCGTTGGGGTTTCTATTAGTTCTGCTTGTTCTGTTAGAGCAGCGCAACCAGATAAAATTATTTTAGCTTTAGGTTATAGCAAAGAAAGGGCAGAAAAAAGTATTCGTTTTTCTTTTGGCCTTAAAACAAAAAAAGAAGATTTAGATTATGTATTAGATGCATTAAAGAGAATATTATACTACCGCAGATGAAACGCCACCGCGGATAAACGCTGATATCAAAGCGGATGAACGCGGATTTTAAACGGATTCATGCCACAACGGATCTATGCGGATTTTGGAACGGATGTATGCAGATAATTTTTTAGATATCCGTACTTATCCGTTCCTAATCCGTATTTATCCTTTTCGAATCCGTATTTATCCGTTATTCAGATATCCGCATTAATCAGTTGTTATCCGTATTTAATCCGTTCCAAATCCGAATTTATCAGTTGTTATCCGTTTTGAATCCGTATTAATTCGTAGTATTAAATTAGGGTGCAATTTCTTTTATATCTAAATAACACTTTTGAGCGCAGTCTTTAAATGTGGGGAAGGTATACTTTTTAGCCGGAGTTTTGCCTTCTTTCTCATTACCAGCAATACAAAAACCATAAAAACATCTATACCATTCAACTCCTTTATTAATTGATAGTATGTCTACTTTATCTTCAATTGGACTTTGACATGTTAAAACTGAATTTTCAATTCTGCACGATGCATAAGTTGTTTGGCAAATTACTTGATATTCACCACGCTGATGATAAAAATCAGGATTTGTTGTGACTAAAACAACAGAACTTGTTGGTGAAGAAGCAAAAATTAAAGTATTTGGATTAGTTGTAGTGTTTTCATCAGTAAAGTTTAGGGAGCAAGAATTTTCTATCATTCCACTTGTTTCCCAAAATATAGCATATTCTTTTATTTTTCTTACATCAGCAGATGTTGTAACAATATCTGTAGTTGGCGAGGCTTTTGTTATATATAAAGTTGCAAAAGCAGTTTGTGTTGCTGTTGTTGCATATTTATAAAATGGGAATTCTGTTGTCAAAGAAACAGTTCCAGAGATGTTTATAGCTTTATCTGTTGTTGTATTATAATATACAGCTGAAGTTATTGAAGCTTCAATTGAAGAAGTAATAATAAAAGAAAAAGAATCAATAAATTTTTCCTGATTAAATTGATTAACAACATAAAAAGAAAGTGTTGTTGTTATAGGTGTTGGATTTTCGGCGTGTATATTTCCGGTAAAAGATGAAGAATTAACAGAATAATCTAAATTAAAATATCCAAAATCATTATTATTGCTGGAACATGAATTATTACTAAAATTGCAACTTGTTGAAGAATTTACAGCCCCACTTATATTAATTTTTCCTTCTATTATAATTTCATCACTAGTAAAATTAATTGTAAATGGATAATTTTTATTTGTTTCCAAAATAAAAAATCCTTCAGCAAAAGCAAATTTAAAAACTATCCCAACTAAGATTAAAAATATTAATTTTATCATTTGTTTTTTCATAATTTAAAAACCAAAAATTCTTTTTACGCCTTTTTTAATTGGATTTATGATAATATTGTTAATAATATCAATAATGCTACCCGATGGTGATTGTTGTGGCGGTTGTGGCTGTTGTGGTGGTTGCACATTAATTAATGGGGTTTGTATAGATGATTGCGAACCCTGTGTTGGTGCAGTTGAAGAGACTATGTATTCAACGCTTCTATAATTATTACCCGTGGTATAGTCTATGGTAATAGTTGAGCTGCTTTGTGAGGCGGGGTCAAATGTGTAGGAAAATGTTATTTTTTTACTGCCATTTGAAAGAGACTCTTCACTTTGCGTTAAATTATTAGGAGAAGTATTTTTTATCTCATCTCTTCCAACATAAAAATTATTCAGTATAATATTTAAAGTAATTTCTTTATCTGTTTTAATTTTATTACCCTCGAATTCAACCTTAGCACCCGAATTATTTAAAATTTCTAACTCATCATATATTTTTGGCAAATCTATTTTCCAGCTAGCACAATAATAAGGTTCGGGTGGCGGACAACTACCCCAATCACTAGTTAGTAAATTACTCGGAGCAAAATAAAATTTTATTTCTTTTCCGTCTAGAGATGGGTAAGATGAGGTGGCAATTTTTATTGAAAAACCATATTTACTAGAACCCTGTTCTGCCCCAAATTGAATTCTTCTCCCTCCATTAAATGCAGATTCATTAGAAGACTGACTATTTTCCATAAAATAATTTACATTTTGTGGTTTTAAACCATCACCGCATACCAAAAATACATAATCTATTTCTTTTTTTACCTTATCAAAACTAATTCCAAATTCACTGTTTGTTGTAGTAACACTTCCTAAATTTAAACACTTATTTTTTTGAAATTGAGAAATTTCAGGTACATCTAATGTTGAATAAATTCTTGATGGTGGATTTTCAAAGTAAACTGGTAAAGAAGTAGAAGCTAAAACATCGCCACTCTGCCTTTTAAGGTTAATTGTAACATATTCTGTTTTTGTAGTTGTTGGAATTGTACTTGATGGAATTTGAAGTTGTAAAGTTGTTGTAACAGAAGTTTGATTTTGATAGTTTAAAGATGTAGAAGTTGTAACATTTAAAAGCGATGCTTCTAAATTAAGATCTCCTTTTACATCTTTTAATCCAACTTTAATTGTAAAGTTTATGGAATCTGGATTTTTAACACCAGAACTTCTGATCCATAATTTTGTAGATTTTTTGCTTAAATCTTTTGTTGGTGTAATTGACACTGAATCAATAGTTCCGCTTGCAGTCACCTCTAATGTATTAATTTTTAGATTTAAAACATTTAACTGATCCAAAAAGATGCTAAGGTTAATTGTTGAGGTTGTAGAAGAAGAATAATAAAAATCAATTGTACAATTGGAAATATTTGAAGAGGCTATACAAGGATATACAGTAGTTTTAAGATCGTTTAAAATTAAAGTTGTAGTTGTATTTAATATTGTTTGTTTTATGCTCGTACTAGCTGTTGAAGTAATTTTATTATTATTCGAATATGTTGTAGTTGCATAAAAATGTATATTATTATAATTTCTTAAATCTATATTTAAAAACTGAATTTCATATGATGAAGTTGTAAAAGGTGTTAGTTCAATTTCCTCAAGGCCGATTCCTGATTGTTGGGAGAAAATAAAAATAGGTAAAAATAAGATTAAAATAGTTATAAATTTCAAAAAATTTTTCATTATTTTTAAATTTTAAACAAAAATTAAAATAAAATCAAGATTATCTGTGGAATTTTACTTTGGTTCCCTCAATAGTATCTATTACGATATAACCCATATTTTTTAATTTTTCTCTTATTTTTAAGCTTTTAAGACACGCGCGCTTTTATTCAAACTGAACTACTTCTATTAAGTTAAAATTTAATCCTTCTTTAATTTTACCTTTACCCCTTCAATAGTATCTATTACAATATAACCCATATTTTTTAATTTTTCTCTTATCTCATCTGCTTCTTTATATTTTTTTTCTTTTCTTAATCTTTCTCTTTCTTCAATTAAATTTTTAATTTCTTTTGGCAAATCCTTAATTTCTAAATAAATTTTTTCATCTAATTTTAATCCTAAGATTTGATCAAAATAAAGCAATGTTCCAATTTTTTCCTCTTCTTTTATATCACTCTTTAACATTGTCCAAATTAAAGAAAGAGC
>JAPYWP010000046.1 GCA_028276315.1 Minisyncoccota bacterium
TCTGCTAATTGTCTTGAAAGAACTATTGTTGAATCAAGATGAGAAAAAGTACTAACTGGAGCTGGATCAGTAATGTCATCTGCTGGAACATATATAGCTTGAACAGAAGTTATTGATCCATCTTCTGTTGAGGTTATTCTTTCTTGCAAATAACCCATTTCCTCTGCTAATGTTGGTTGATAACCAACTGCAGAAGATTGTCTGCCTAAAAGAGTTGAAACTTCAGAGCCTGCTTGAGTAAATCTAAAAATATTATCAATAAAAAGTAAAACATCTTTTTTTAAAACATCTCTAAAATATTCTGCCATAGTTAGTGCAGAGAGTGCAACTCTAAATCTTACTCCAGGAACTTCGTTCATTTGACCAAAAACCAAAACTGTTTTTTTCAAAACTCCAGAATTTTTCATCTCAAGATAAAGCTCATTACCTTCTCTTGATCTTTCTCCAACTCCAGCAAAAACAGAATAACCACCATGATGTTTTGCAACATTATGAATAAGTTCCATTAAAAGAACAGTTTTTCCAACTCCAGCACCACCAAAAAGACCAACCTTCCCTCCTTTAATTATTGGGCATAAAATATCAATTACTTTTAATCCAGTTTCCATTATTTCTATTTTTTCAGACTGCTTTTTAAATGAAGGTGGTTTTCTATGAATAGGCCAAAATTCTTTAAAATTGCTTTCTAAATTATCTATCGGATCACCAAGAACATTAAATACTCTTCCTAAAACTTCCTCGCCTACAGGAACCTTGAGATAGTCAAAAGTCCTTTCAACTTCTAAGCCTCTTTTTAATATATCTGTTGGGCCTAAAGCTATGCATCTTACTATTTTATCTCCAAGATGATAGAAGGTTTCCAAATAAATATTTTTTTCTTTAATTCTTAAAGCTTCATAAATAAAAGGAACATCCTCTTTAAATTCTACATCAACAACTGGACCAACAACTTGTATAACTTTCCCTGTTTTTTCCATGTTTTAAATAAAAATTAATTTAAATTTTTGAAACATAATCGCCTGTTTCTGTATTTACAATTATTTTATCACCCTCTTTTATAAAAAGAGGAACTACAACTTCAAGACCATTTTCACAAATTACAACCTTGCTTCCACCCTGAGCGGTATCGCCTTTAACACCAGGTGGCGCATTTTTTACTTCATATTCAATTTTAATTGGAAGTTCTATGCTTACTAAATTTTCTTCATCAAAATATCCAATAACCTCCAAATTTTTCTTTAAAAATTTAGCTTTATCTTGTAAAATTTCTTGATTTATTTCGAAAATTTGTTTTTTCTCGTCGCTAAAGTAAAGTTTATCTTTTTTACTATATAAAAAAATAAGCTTTTTCTTTTCTAACTCAACATATTCAACTTCTTCATCTGGTTTAAAATTTTTTCTAATAATACCTCCATTTAGGTTTTGTAATTTTAACTCTAAATTAGCACCACCCCTTCCAAGATGAGTATGAGTAATATCTAAAACTTTTAAAATTTTTCCATCTAATCTAATATAATCACCTTTTTCCAACTTATTTACGCGCATAAAAAAATTATAACATAAAAATTAATTTTCCCCATAACTTTTTATAACAATAGTCCACTCACCCTTTATAATTTCTTTTTTTAAAGCATCTATAATTTCATTTATTTTTCCAAAATAATACTTTTGATTTATTTTTGTAAGTTCTTTAAATATATAAAAATCTGCTTTGAAATTATTTTCTTCAATAACATCCTTTATATAATTTAGAGTTTTTAAAATTCTATGGGGTGACTCAAAAAATATTATTGTAATTTTCTTTTTTAAAAAATATTTAAAGATTTTCTTTATCTTATTTTGTTTTTTTGGCAAAAAACCTAAAAAAACAAAAATTCTAACTTGAAATGGCAAAAGAGAGATTGCACAAGTTAAAGCTGAAACTCCGGGAACACAATCAAAATAAATATTATTTTCTTGACATAATTTAATAAGTTCTGAAGATGGATCAGAAATTCCTGGCATTCCACTTGATACCAAAAAAGCAACCCTTTTTTCTTTTAAAATTTTAACTAAATTTTTTGTTTTTCTAAAATTTAAAACAATTTTCTTTTTTTCAATTAATCCCTGATCTTTAAGTTTATTTATAATTTTTAGTGTCCTTTGCGGATTTTCGCATAAAATCAAATCACAACTATTTAAAATTTCAATGGCTCTTAAAGTTATATCTTTCAAATTTCCAATAGGGCTCCCAACAATATAAAGCATAAAAATATTATATAATTAAAATCTATAAAAAGAAAAAATAAAAAGAAAAATATATTTTGTTGGGGGGGTTAACTTTTTAATTTTTAAATTTAAACTAATGGGCCAGAATTTGTTCTTTTTAAATGAAAGCATTCTAATCACTTTACCAAAAAATTTAAAATTAATATAATTAAAATCTATGAAAAGAAAAATATATTTTGTTGGAATAAAAGGAACTGGAATGTCGGGGCTTGCTATTATTTATAAAAATTTAGGGTATGATGTTGTTGGGTCTGATGTTGAAAAAAAATTTTTTACAGAGGATTCTATTTTAAAAAATAAAATTAAAATTTATAATGGCTTTAGTATAGAAAATATTAAAAAAGAAATGCCAATAGATTTTGCAATAACTTCTAATGCATGGACTAGTAATGTTGAGACAATATTTTTAAAAGAAAATGGAATAAAAGTTTTAACATATCCAGAAGCTGTATCTTTAATTTTTAATAATTCATTTGGAATAGCAATTTGTGGAACGCATGGAAAAAGTACAACAACTGCTTTTTTGGGGAAAATATTTGAAATTTCAAATTTAAAAACAACAGTTTTGGTTGGATCACCAGTAAAAGATTGGGAAAGTAATGTTTACTTTAGTGGAAGTGATTATTTTATTTTAGAAGCCGATGAATATAAAAATGCATTTTTAAATTATAAACCAAAAATTATAATTTTAACTTCTTTAGATTATGATCATCCAGATTTTTTTAAAACTAAAAAAGAATATAAAGAAAGTTTTATTAAATTTTTTAGAAAACTAACTGGACCTAAAATTTTAATTAGTTATCATAAATTTAAACTACCTAAAATAAAACAAATAAAATTAAAATATAATCCTAAAATAAAATTTGATTTTTATGCACCAGGTGAACATTGGCAAAAAAATCTTCAATTAGTTTATAAATTCTGCGATATTTTTGAAAAAAAATTTAAAATAGAAAATTTTAAAAATAATTTCTTTTTAGCACTAAAAGAATTTAAAGGAGTTAAAAGAAGATTTGATATTTTAAGCGAAAATCCAATATTAGTAGATGATTATGGGCATCATCCAAAAGAATTAATTTCTTTTTACAATAGCTTAAAATTAAAATTTAAAAACAAAAATATATATTTAATATTTCAACCTCATACTTACAGTAGAACTGAAGCTCTTTTTGAAGAATTTAAAAATGCTTTTAAAAAAATAAAAAATCTAATAATATTTAAAACATTTAGTTCAGCAAGAGAAGGAGAAAATAAAGAAATTGAACTAAAAATAAAAAAACTAAAAAATGAAATTGGTTTTAAATATTTTGATGACAGAGAAAAATTAAAAGAATTTTTAATTAAAAAAATAAAAAGGATAAAAAATATAGTTATTGCAACTTGCGGTGCAGGAGATATTTATGAAATTTTAGAAGAAATTAAAGGAATAAAAAATAAATAGAAAAAGGGCACACATTGGGTAAAGAAAATAGATTTAGTCTTTAAACAATTAAAACATATTGTTATAGTTTATAAATAGTTATTGCAACTTGCGGTGCAGGAGATATTTATGAAATTTTAGAAGAAATTAAAAAGTAATTTTCTCTTTTCCCCTTGGCTCTGCTTTAATTTTGAAAATACCAATTAAAGTAAAAAACCAAAAAATCAAAGACGCCAAAATTCCCAGTAAATTACTTATAGCAACAATTATTGCCTCATATAGAAAAGTTATAACTAAAAATAAAATTATAAGCAAAGTAAATTTTTTATTATATTCTAAAGATTCATATTTAGATTTTAAAA
>JAPYWP010000047.1 GCA_028276315.1 Minisyncoccota bacterium
GTATATTCTATTTTTTTAATTTTTCTTTTTTTATTTTTTTTTATTAATTTTTCTTACTTTGAACCATATTTATATCCACTTCATTTAATTAAAGGAAAAGCAAAATATATTAAAAAAAATGTAATAATTGGCCCTTATCCAAATAAAAGAGAATTAAAAATATTAAAAGAAAAACTTCGTATAACTATAGTAATAAGTTTACTTAATCCAAACTTACCACCAGAGAAGTCTCTTTTAAATGATGAACTAAAAAATACTAAAGAACTCGGATTAAAATTTTATAATTATCCTCTTGAGTATTTTAACTTAAATAGTGAATATAATTTATCTATGATACAGAAAATAAAATCTTTAATTGAAAAAAATCCTCAAGAAATTTTCTATATACATTGCTATTTAGGAAAACATAGAGTTAAACTCGTTGAAGAGTATATTAAAAATGAAACATCTTATTAATTTAAGAATTATTACTTTTGCATTTATTTTAATGATTTTAGTCATAATAAGTGCTAACAGATTTTCATACAAAACATATTTCATTCATAATTTAAAAACAAAAGAGAATTATATTGGTTATTATATTAGTGAGCCAAGTGTATCAATAAAGGGTGACGGAGCGGTAGTAATTTGGGAAATTAGTCTAAAACAATCTAATAAAATTAATTTAATCGCATGGCAAAGAATCCTTAAAACTGCTGGAATTCCTTATGAATTATGCTCAAATTTTATGGAATGCTCAAATTTTGGGATTGTAATTTTAGTAGGAAATATGGATAAAATTTTAGAGCTAAGCAAGGAGGAAGAAAAGTATATTAAAGAATTTGTTAAACAAGGTGGTTGGATTATCAGTGATAGTGTTTTTACTTTAAAATATGGGATGTTAAAAGACCTCTTTGGATACAAAGATTATATACCTTCAAAATTTAGAAAGAAGTTATATTTTGATAGGAATTATACTAATCCCTATTTAGATACCCGTGAGGAACGAGAACTTACTCTTTCTAATGATAAAGAAAGTATATGGACAAACGGAATAATTTTAGGAACAGCAAAACCTATTGCGTATTTTGAAGATGGCACACCTGCAATAACTGTAAATAATTTTGGTAAAGGTCAAGCCTTCCTTTTAGGTATATCTGTTTTCGATTTAACTTTAAGAAATTTATTAAACCGAGATTTTAAAGCTAATAGATTTTATATTAATGAGTTTGAGCCCTTATCTGACATAATTGTCTTTTTCTTAAAAGATATATACGAGAATAAATTCCCGAATGGAATTACTCTTTACACAGCACCCTTTGGTTATAAGGCTTCTCTTGTAATTACGCATGATTTAGATTCAAGTGATGCAGCTAAAAATATAGCAAAATTTGCTGAATTAGAAAACAAACTTGGTATTAAATCCACAATTTTTGTTCAAACAAAGTATCAAAAAGATTATTATGATAAACCTTTTTTTAATAAAGAACTAATTAATATACTCAAAACTTTAAATAAATTGGGCTTTGAAATAGGCTCTCATACTGTCTTTCATACTAAAATTTTTCATAATTTACCTTTTGGTTTATGCAACGAGTCTTATCCTGAATACAAGCCAAAAGTAGAAGGGAAATACACAGTTAGTGATAATCCTACTCTTTGTGGTGAACTTAAAGTTTCTAAGGACCTTTTAGAAGGCGAAGATATAAAAATTTTCTCTTTTAGGTCTGGACATTTAGAGTATCACTATGATTTGCCTCAGGGTATGATTAGGCTTGGTTACAAATTTTCTTCAACTTTTAGTGCTGAAAATGTGTTAACCTATTTTCCTTATAAGTTGCCATATAAAGATTATTCTAAAGAAAGCCCAATAATTGAAATACCAGTTGCTTTAGAAGATGAAGAATTCCCTCCGCTATATTTTAGAAAAAATTCAGCTCTAAAATTGGCAGAAAAAATTTTTAATAATGGTGGAACAATGGTAATTTTAATTCATCCAGACCTGACATTTTGGAAATTAAAAAATTTTAAAATTTTAACCTTTTTAGAAGACTTTATAAATTCATTACCTAAAAACATTTGGATTACAACAATTAGAGATTTAGGTGAATTTTGGGAAAAAAGAGATGTAGTTAAATTTAATTATAAAATTTTAGCAAATAAATTAATAATCTTTCTTTATTCACCAATTGAAATTGAGGGACTAACTTTTGCAAAAAATAGTGAATATAAGATTTGGTCAGATCATGAAAACATTCTTATTAAAAATAAATTTATAATCTTTAAAAAAATACCTAAGGGATTTTCAAAATGGATTTTAAATTTATCCTAATTTTTTTACTAATTTTATTAACTTCTTGTACAACTATTTTTTATAAGTATAAACCAGAAGAACTTAAAGTTGAAATTGATTATAATTTATTAAACCAAAGTGACTATGTTGATATAGTCTATGTAAATGGAAAATTTTCATATATAAGTTACTTTAAAAATAAGGAGAAACAATATGATCAATATACATATAATTGTACAGATGAAAATCCTATATATCAACCGAAACTTGGAATTTGGATTTGGGATTTTAATAAGATATTAGGCAAAGAAAATGAAGTTATAAAAAAATTAAAAAACTTAAATATAAACAAAATATATTTACAAATAGATGATGATTTGGTGAAATTTTTACCCTTTTTTATCTTAGCCAAAGAGGTAGGTATTGAGGTTTTTGCTTTAGATGGAAGGCCTCAAGATGTGAATAACCCTTCTTTACTTATTAGTAGGGTACAAAGGATATTAAATTTTAATGAAGAATGTAAATGTATTTATGGATTTCAAATAGATGTAGAACCTTATCTTATAAAAGATTTTAACGTTAATTTAGAAAGTTATACAAAAAAATATGTAGATATGGTAAGGGAAATTAAAACGATTTTAAATAAAAAAATGTTATTTAGTATTGTCGTTCCCTTTTGGTTTGATGAAATACAATATGATAATAAACCATTAAGTTTTTATATTATAGACATTGCTGATGAAGTTGTAGTTATGAGTTATCGCACAAACTTGAGTGAAATTTTAGAAATTTCCAATAATGAACTCTGTTATGCAAGTAAAATACAAAAACCACTTTATTTGAGTTTAGAAATTAATCCTCTTCCTTTGGAAGAACATTATTTAATTCATAAAGATGAAATTAAGCGTAATATTGTTATTCAAGAAAACAAGGTATTTCTTATCAGATTACCACACAATGGATTAAAGTATTTTGAAACCTATAAAGTTTTACCAGAAAAAATAACATTTTATCAGAATAGAAAATTATGGGATATATTAAAAAGGACAATAAAAAAGAAATCTTTTGCTGGTTGGGTAATACATAGTTTTGAAGGATTACTAGAAATAAATCATGATAAATGAAATTAGAGATGTTATTAAAAATATGCGGTTTCATATAGGTAAAGAAAGTTTTATTGAAGTTTTTCTTTCAAGTTTATATAAAATTTTTGAACCAAATCAAATCTATTTTTTAGTATAATTGAATCCAAAATTGAAGGGATTAAATTTTCTGACTATAAAATTGAAAAGTAGATTTTTTAATCCAGAAGAAATTTTTTTTTTACTTTAATATTGGAAGATTAAAATGTAGTGTCTCATTAATTCATTAATTGTGTAAAGATTTGCGGGGACAGAAAAGGCAATGTAGCTTCCCCAGTGGTTATTAACCAAAGCTACCAGAAAGGAGGGGAAGCTACCATGAAAGAAAAAACTAAAACTTAACCAAAACAACCTATGGAAGAAATTTTAACCTTTTTTCAGCAGGAAGTCAGTAATCTTTTTTAAAAATCTTGAAGAAACTTATATATCTATTCGTCAAAATGAGGTAGCAAAGGAGCCAGTTTTTATTTAGCTTTGGGGATAAAGCCTGATGGAAGGAGAGAAATACTTGGATTTTGGCTATTTAGGTCCGAAGGGGAAAGTGCCAAAAATTGGGAAAAACTTTAAGAGAGTTAAGCCGGC
>JAPYWP010000048.1 GCA_028276315.1 Minisyncoccota bacterium
TTTTAAAACCACCCAAAAGATTTTCGTTTTCTTTAAAATCAATTTTAACTTTCTTATCTTTAAACTTTTCTTTAAAAAATTTTTCTATTTTATTTTTTTGATCATCATCCAAATTATATGCGCTTTCAAATTTTATATTTAAAATTCCAATTTCTTTTTCAACCTCATCTTTTAAAATTTCTAAAAATTTTAAAGCAATTCTTTTTTCTTTTATAGATAACACAATATCCTCAATTTTTTTTAAATCTTTATTTTTCTTATAATCTTCTATTAAATTTTTCACAAAACTTCTTATCATTTTATTATTTTTATTATTATTTTAATAATCTTTCGATTAATTCATCATTATCTTTCTTTTTAAAGTTTTCCTTTAAAATTTCAACCACAAATTCTTTTAATTTTTCTTTTGACTCTTCCAAAATTCTACTTTCTTTTTCTTTTAAGGACAACTCAAATTCTTTTTTCTTTTCTTCCAAAACTTTATAAAAATCTTGTAAAATTTCATTTTCTCTTTTTTTTGCTCTTTCTTCTGCTTCTTTTATTATTTTCTTTTTTTCATTTTCAGCATTTTCAATAATTTTATTATATTCTTCTTTTATCTTTTTTAATTTCTCATCATACTCTTTTTGCTTTTCAATTCCTTCTTGAATTAATTTTTTTCTTTTCTCAATATTTTCCAAAATTGGCTTAAAAAAGAATTTTGTAACTAAAAAAAGTAAAATAAAGAAATTTAATAATTGAAAAATTATTGTTTCCCAATAAATTTTAAAACCCATATTATGCAAACTTTAAAATTAAAGCAATTACAAGAACATAAATAGCTATTGCTTCAGCAAAAGCAATAGCTAAAATCATAGAAGTTTGAATTTTGTTTGCTGCTTCAGGATTACGACCAATTGCTTCCATTGCTTTTGTTCCAATTTTTCCTATAGCAATAGCGGGAAAAATAACGCCAAAAATTATAGTTAATCCTGGCATAAGATTTTTTAAAAATTCCAAATTTGTTAATGTTCCTTCCATAAAATAAATTGACCCTCTTCAAGCATTGCTTGATGAGAGTCAAAAATTAATTAATGTGTTTCTAAATGAATTTTTAAAAAAACCATTGTAAGTGCGCTAAAAATAACAGCTTGAATAAAACCAACAAAAATCTCTAAACCTAAAAATGGTACAGGAATAGCTATAGGAATTAATGAACCAACAATAACTAGCAAAACTTCTCCTGCAAAAATATTACCAAAAAGACGAAAAGAAAAAGATAAAATTTTTGAAATTTCACTAAAACCTTCTAAAATTCCTATAAAAAATTTAAAAGGATTTTCAAAATTTAAAAATTTTTTAATATGTGCTAATTTTAAATTTTTTAAAGATATAAAGTGGATTGAAATCATCGATGCCAATGCAAGACCAATTGTCATATTAATATCTGAAAATGTTGATCTAAAAATATGTAAATATTCATTTTCATGATTAATTTGAAGAGAATTTATAAATGGCATTATTCCAAACCAATTACTTAAAACAACATAAAAAAATATTGTAAAAATAAGAGGAAAAAATTTCTTGCCTTTTTCCCCGAGTTGCTCTTTAACAAATTCATAGAAAAATTCAATCACGCTTTCAATTAAATTATAAAAACCACCTGGAACCGTTGAAATTTTTTTTCTAAAAATAAAAACAAAAAGCAAAATTAAACATGAAACTAAAGTGCTTGTAATAACAGTATTTGTAATTTTAAATCCAGAAATTTCGAAAATTACATCTGGTGCTATTTTTATTTCCTCCATAATATAAATAATATTTTAAAGCAAAAATTTAAAAAATACAAATTATTTTATAATTATTTTGATGGGTATTGTTATTTTTGGCAATAAAATTTTAAATTCTAAAACTAAAGAAATTAAGGAAATAACTAAAGAAATTAAGGAAATAGCAAAAGAGTTAAAAAAGGAAATGATTAAAAATCGTGGAGTTGGATTAGCAGCAAATCAATTAGGCTATGATATAAGTATGTTTGTTGCGCAACATAAAGGTAAATTTTATACCATAATAAACCCAAAAATTATAAAAACATCAAAAGAAAAAATATTTTTAGAGGAAGCTTGTTTATCTATTCCAAATAAATTTGGACTTGTTGAAAGATATAAGTGGGTAGTGGTCTCGGGTAAGATGTTAAATGGAAAAGAGAAAAAGATAAAAGCATCAGGAATTTTATCTCAAATATTTCAGCATGAAATTGATCATTTAAATGGAATTTTATATATTCAAAAAGCAAAAAAAATATTTGAAATAGAAGGTGATAAAATTAAAGAGGAGAATAGTAAATAAAAGAAAAATGAAATAATAGAACCGGAACTGCCATCTATATGAAATTTTATTTTAAACAAATTAAAACTATTATCCGCGTTTATCAGCGCACCGCGGATAAATTCGGATTCAAAACGGATAACAACGGATTAATGCGGATTATAAACGGATTAAATAAGGATAACCACGGATAAATTCGGATTAGAAACTGATAAGTACGGATCAATAAAAGATTAGTACGGATTTAAAAATGACAAATATAGATTAAAAAGTAATTGGTCAATAAAAATTAATTATCCGCATAAATCAGTTCTGAATTCGCATATATCCGTTGTGGAATGAATCCGTTTCAACATCCGCATAAATCAGCGGTAAAAAATTTTATGAATATCAAAAATAAATATATATTTTTTTCATCAAGTAGATTTGGTGTTTGGGTTTTGAGAAAAATTATTAAAAAAGCTCCACCACTTTTTGTTATAACAAAAAAGCCAAAACCAAAAGGAAGAAAAAAACAATTAGAACTTAATGTAATTGCTGAATTTTGTCTAAAAAAGAAAATACCATTTTTTTATTATGAAGATTCTCTTGAAATTTTAAAAAACTATAATATTGAATTTGCTCTTTTAGCAGGATTTGGAAAAATTCTTAAAAAAGAAATTTTAGATTTATTTCCTAAAGGAATTTTAGGAATCCATCCATCGCTGCTTCCAGATTTAAAAGGCCCTAGCCCAATTCAATTTACTATCTTAGAAAATAAAGAACCTGGAGTAACACTTTTTTTGTTAGATGAAAATATTGATAATGGACCTATCTTGAAACAAGAAAAAATTAATATTGAAAAAGATTTTTATTATGATGAGCTTGAAAAAGAATTAGGACTTTTAGGCGGAAAGGTGTTTTTAGAGACAATTCAAGATTATTTAGATGGAAAATTAGAACCTCAAGCGCAAAAAAAAGAAGGAAGTTATACAAAAAAAATAGAAAAAAATGATGCAAAAATTACAAAATTAGATAGTGCTGAATTGGCTTATAGAAAAATAAGAGCTTTTTGTATCGAACCAATTGCTTGGATAGAAATTAGAATTAACTCAACTAATAAAATGCTTCAAATTTATAAATCTAAAAAAATAAAAGAAAATGTTATAAAATCCTGGATAAAAGGAAAGGAAATAAATAAAATTTTAAAAAAAGAGGGTGAAAAATTTATTCCTCAAATTTTATTTTTAAAAAATCAAACTATGCTTGTTTTAAATGATGGAATTTTATTACTTGAAAAAGTTCAATTAGAGGGCAAAAAAATAATGTCAGGCAAAGAATTTTTTAATGGATATTATAATAAAAAAATAGAAATAGTATAAAATGATAAAAGAAATTAAATATTTTGACATTCATAGCCACCTTCATTTTCCTATTTTTGAAAATCCAAGTAAAAAAATAGAAGAAAATTTAGATGATGGTGTTTATTTTTTATTGATTGGGACTTGTAAAAAGACTTCAGAAAGTTTAGTTAACTATATAAAAGAAGGAGTTTGGGGAGGCATTGGGCTTCATCCGCATCATACTTGGACGGATTTTGAGGACGAATTTGAGGGCAAAATTGAAAAAGAAGAAGATTTTGATGAAAAATTTTATCAAGAAATTTTGAATAAAGGGGCTGACAAAATAAGAGTTATTGGA
>JAPYWP010000049.1 GCA_028276315.1 Minisyncoccota bacterium
AAGAAACATATAAATTAGAAGAAGATCTTTATTTAGCTGGAACCACAGAAGTACCTTTAATGGGATATTTTTCTGATGAAATTTTAGAAGAAAAAGATCTTCCTATTAAAATGGCTGGAATTTCTTGTGCATTTAGAAAAGAAGTTGGAAGTTATGGTAAGGATGTTAAAGGAATTTTTAGAGTTCATGAGTTTTGGCAAACAGAGCAAGTTATTTTACATAAAAATGATTTAGAAGAAACTATTTTTTGGCACGAAAAACTTTTAGAAAACATAGAAAAAATGATGCAATTATTGGAGATTCCTTATAGAGTTGTAAATGTATGCGCAGGAGAGCTTTCTGCAGGGCAGGTAAAAAGATATGATCTTGAAGCTTGGGTACCATCTCAAAAAAGATATAGAGAAACTCATTCAGATTCCTATCTTTTAGATTTTCAAACAAGAAGGTTAAATATAAGATACAAGGATAAAAATGGTAATTTGCATTTTCCTTATTCTTTAAATAATACTGCTATTGCTGTTCCAAGAATCTTGATACCACTAATTGAAAATCATCAACAAAAAGATGGAAGCATAAAAATTCCTAAAGTTTTAGTTCCTTATTGTGGTTTTGAAAAAATACCAGCAGATTAACGCCATCGCGGATTTATACGGATTTTTGAACGGATCTATGCGGATAATTTTTTAGATATCCGCATTTAATCCTTTTCGAATCCGCATTTATCCTTGGTGCGCGGATTAACGCCGATAATATTTACGCGGATTGACGCGGATTAATAAATGTGGATGAACGCGGATAATTAAAGTTTGCATTAGTTCGTTTTATGTTCGCATTAGTTCGCGTTATTAAATTTCGTATTGGTTCGTTTCAGGTTCGCATAGGTTCGTGTTAAATTATCGCATTGGTTCGCGTATTTCATAAAGTCTATATTTTTTAACTTTTGTGATATAATAAAAATATGAGACTATATCTAACTATTAAAATTTGGAAAGAGGGTAAAAATTATATTGCTTATTGTCCGGAATTAGAAGTTGCTTCTCAAGGAAGAAATTTAGAGCATGCTTTTAAAAGAATTAAAGAAGCGTTAGAAGGCTTTTTGGAAGAAACAAAAAAAATGGGTACTTTGGAAGAAATTTTAGAAAAAGCAGGTTTTGTAAGAAAGAAAAATAAATGGCAAGCTCCAATTATATCTATTTCTCCACTAGAGATTAAAATCTAAATGAAAATCACACCAATTCATTGGCGAAAATTAGTTAAAGTTTTTGAACTTGATGGTTGGAAATTATCGCGGATTAAGGGTGACCATTTAATTTATACTAAAGAAGGTTTTGCAAGGCCGGTAGTAATTCCTAAAGATTCTTCTGTTGCTACTTTTATTATTTTAAATAATTTAAAAACAGCAGGAATTTCTCGAGATAAATACTTTAAACTTCTGAAAGCATCAAAAAAATTAAATTAGAATTGGACAATGAATGAGAATAGTTTGAAATAGTCCGCGTAACTTTTATCTTTTGATTTTTTATATTAACTTTAATGTTTAGCCGTGTTATAATTAAATATTATGCTTGTTTTTATAAAAAGGATAATCAAAAATGGTTGGAGAAATTTTATTAGGAATCCTCTTTTATCTTTAGCAGCAAGTCTTATTAATTCTTTAATGGTAATTACAATCGTTGGCCTTATAGTTTTTTATAATTTTTCTTCAAATTTAATAAAATATGTTCAACAAAAACTTGATCTTTCAGTTTATTTTAAAGAAAATACAACAGAAAGTCAAATAAAATCTCTTCAGTCAGAACTTTCAACTTTTGATTTTGTAGAAAAAATAGAATATATTACAAAAGACGAAGCTCTTAATATTTTTAAACAGAAAAATAAAAATAACCCATTAATTATTGATGCATTAGAAGAACTTGGTCAAAATCCTTTAACAGCATCCTTAGCTATTACGACAAAACAACCAGAAGATTATCAAAAATTAACTGAATTTTTAGAAAATTCAAAATATAGAAACATAATTGAAGAAATTACATTCTCAAAAAATAAAGAAATAATAGATAGAATTGTGCAGTTAACAAATCAAAGCAAAAATATTATGCTTTTTGTAATTTTTGCTTTTTCTGTTATTGCAGCTATAGTAGTTTTTAATACAATTAGAATAATTACTTTTTCTCAAAAAAGAGAAATAGAAATTATGACTCTTATTGGTTCTTCAAAAAGTTTTATAAAACTTCCTTATATTTTAACATCGACTCTTTATGGTATCTTTGGGATTATTTTAAGTTTAATAACTCTATCTATAATTTTACCATTCATAGCTCCTTTTTTTGATAAAATAATTAGCAACTTTTCAATAAAAGAATACATTTTAAATAATATTTTATTTTTAACATTAATTGGATTTCTATTTTCAGTTGGGATCAACAACATAGCAACTTGGATAGCTTTAAATAAATATTTAAAGTTAAAATAAAATGAGAATCAATACAAACTTAGAACGAACTGATGCGAATCCAGAAGAAGCTAAAGGTTTTACTTTAATTGAGGTTTTAATTTCTGTATCTATTGTAGCTTTAATTGCAACAACATTGATTATTGCTACAAATCCTAATGAAATTTTTAAACAAGCAAGAGATTCAAGAAGAATGGCTGATTTAACAGCACTTTCTACTGCAATCTCCCTTTATGTAAATTCAGGTTCTTCAATAAATATGGATGGTCAGGGTGGTATTACTTGTAAAGGTGGTTCTAATCAAAAAGTTTATGTTTCAATACCTAATAATCAAACTCCTCCACAAAATTTGCCATTAGGTTGGAGTTATGGTCAAGTTACAAGTACAAATTTGAAAAAAATAGATGGGACAGGTTGGATACCAATTAATTTTGCAACTCTTGTTGGCGGCTCTCCAATTTCTTCATTACCCGTAGATCCAATAAATTCCTTTACAAAAAATCTTTTTTATTCTTATACTTGTAAATCAAATGGAGCCTTTGAGCTTACAGCAACTTTAGAATCAAAAAAATACAATATGAATGGTTCTGATCCTAAAACTTCAACTGACGGTGGCACAGACAGATTTTTATTTGAAATTGGAACAGATTTAACTTTAGATCCATTTTCTCCTGTTTTAGAACTTTCATTTGACGAAGGCCAAGGAACCATTGCTTATGATTCAAGCGGAAATGGTAATAATGGTACTTTATGTAATGGATCTAGTTGTAATGTTCAAGGCCCCCAATGGGTAGATGGCAAAGTAGGTAAAGCTTTAAGTTTTGATGGAGTGGATGATTATGTAGAAATACCATATAGTTCAAATTTGAATCTTACTGGCAATAATGAGTCTATTTTTTTATGGGTTAAACACAGCGGAAGCAGTAATATTTTATTTCAAGCATATGGATGGAGTAGAAGACTTTATAGAACTCAGTGGGTGTTTTATGATGAGAGTTTGAGTATTTATTATCTTTCTACTGAAGATAATGGAGATGGGTTCTATCATTTCATAGGATATAGAGCACAAGGAAATACGGTCGAGTCTTATAAAGATGGTAGATTAATAAGTTCAATTACTCGCAGTGTAAATCCTATACGTCCAGCCTCTTCATATTGGTGGTTAGGCAGAGTTTGTGCATCAACTTCTTGCAATTGGTACTATTCTGGTCTTATTGATGAATTGCGAATATATAATCGTCCTCTCTCTGATTCAGAAATCAAAGCATTATATGAAGCAACAAAATAAAACCAACGGATTTGTGCGGATTCTTAAACTGATCTATACGGATAAAATAAAAATATTAATTATCCGTTCTTATCCGTTTCGAATCTGCATTTATCCGTTGTTCAGAAATCAAAGCACTATATGAAGCAACAAAATGAGACCAACGGATCTATGCGGATATTAAACTGATTTATTCGGATAAAATATTGAATATCCG
>JAPYWP010000007.1 GCA_028276315.1 Minisyncoccota bacterium
AGCTACGTGGGCTTTATAAAATTATAAAATTCAAAATATAAAAAGTCAAAGTTTTTATTTTTAACTATAAAATATTTTATTATTTTGTCAATTTATTAAGTTTTCATTAAATTAGAAGTGGGTATTGGGCAGTGAGAGATTGGAATTTTGTAAATTATATTATCTGAAGTCCTCTATATCACATTTGCTCTTTAATTTTTGAATTTCTAGAAGTGTTTCTCAAGAAACACCAACTTTTAGTCACCATGAATGTTTCTCAAGAAACACTCATTGAATTTTTAAATTTTGACTTTCTATAAATGTTTCTCAAGAAACATCAAATTTTTGGTTGCGATCACTGTTTCTCAAAAAACACTCTTTTTAAATTTATAGTAAAAATTTCTCAAAAAAATCTAATTTTATTTTTAAATTTTGACTTTTTATGAGTGTTTCTCGAGAAACATTTGACAATTTTATATTTTTATTATATAATTAATAATGTTTGGATACCTCGAAAACCGCCCTTAAAGTATTAAAAATGATTACAAGATCTAAAAAAATACTTTGATTTTTAAGGTAATAAAGATCATATTCTAATTTTCTTTTTGTAAAATCTATAGATTGAATATTTTCTTTTCCTAAATGAATTTGAGCCCAGCCTGTAATTCCAGGTTTAATTAAATGTCTTAAAAAATAATAAGGAATTTCTTTTTCGAGTTCTTTTACAAGCTCTACTTGTTCTGGTCTTGGCCCTACAATGCTTAAATCTCCTTTTAAAATCAAAAAACCTTGAGGAAGTTCATCTAAATGAAAAATTCTTAAAAATTTACCAAATTTAAAAATTGCATCATCGTCTCTTTTAATCCATCCTGTTTTTGCCTCATGAAGTGTTCTAAATTTTATTATAGTTATTTCTTTATTATTAAACCCAATTCTTTTTTGTTTAAAAAATATAGGTCCTGGGCTTGAAATTTTAATTCCTAAAGCTATAAATGGAAATAAAATTAAAGTTAAAACTGAAAGGAAAAGTCCAAAAATAATATCTATAACTCTTTTGAAAAAATCGTAAAATCTTCTGTCTTTAGAAATAAAATCTGAAATCTCTTCCTCGCTTAAATACTCTAAAGGCAAAATTCCAAAAATTTCTTCATAAAATTTTGTTATATTTACTGTTTTGGTTAAAAGATCGTTTTTATTAAAAAATTTTCTAAAAAAACTTGATTTTGGCAAAATAATAATTTTAGGATCCTGGATTTTTTTTATTTTTTCAATATTGTTTGAAAATAAAATTTTAAATTTAAACTGAGGATTATTTTCGATATCTTTCTTTAACCTTTCAAAATAATTTTTCTTACCATATAAAATCAAGTTTATTTCTGGTCTTTTTTTATAAAAGTAGTTTGAATATTTTCTTAAAATCAAAATGCTAAAAATAAAAATGAAAATCCAAAAAACAAAAAGAACTTTTTTAGGAGCTAGATCTTTTACAAAAAGATAAAAATAAACAAAAGATATTAGAAAATTTAAAATTAAATTTTTTAAAAAGCTTTTAATAAACTCTTTGAAACTTAAAAACTTTTCTATATGGAAAATTTTAAAAAGATAGCCTAAAAGAAAATAAAAGAAAAATATTGGTAAAAATTTTAAAAAATGAATTTTAAATTGAGATAAAAAAATATTTGGAAACCTTAAAAAAACAGCTAAAATTAAACTTAAAAACAAAATAAAAAGATTTATTAAAAAAAGATAAAAACGATTAACTTTAAAACTTATCATAAGCTATTTTGTTACAAAATTAACTATTTTATTTTTCACAAAAACTATCTTTTTTACTTTAGAGAGGAATTTTTCTAATTTTTGTAATTTTTTAGCTGCTTCAATAACCTCTTGTTGAGTTGCATCTTCTTTTATTTTTATTTTATCTTTTAATTTTCCATCTACTTGAACTAAATAAACTACCTCTTTTTCTTTTAGGTATTTTTTATTGTATTCTGGCCACTTAACTTTATCTAAAAATTCTTTTTTACCAATTAAACTCCAGCATTCTTGAGCAAGATGAGGAGCAAAAGGAAAAAGCAATTTAGCTAACGTTTCCATATATTTTTTAGAAAATAGTTGTCCTAAAGAAAATCTTCGAGAAAGTTCTCTTTGATACTCCATTAAAGAACTAATTGCTGTATTAAATTTAAATTTCTCTATATCATTTGTAACTTTAAATATAGTTTTACTTTCTAATTTTTCCAATTCTTCAATTTTTAGCAATTTTTTATTTTTTACTTTTTTGTACTCTTTAAATAAACTATAAATTCTATTTAAAAATCTAAAAATTCCATTAATTCCCTCATGCGACCATGGCTTTGTTGATTCAAAAGGACCCATAAACATTTCATAAACTCTCAAAGTATCTGCACTATAATTTTTAATAACTTCTTCTGGATTTACAATATTTCCTCTTGATTTTGACATTTTTTCATTATCAGGTCCTAAAATAATACCTTGATTTACTAATCTATAAAACGGCTCTTTTGTATTTACAAGTTTAAGATCATATAAAACTTTATGCCAAAATCTAGCATAAAGAAGATGCAAAACTGCATGCTCAGCGCCGCCAATGTAATAATCAACCGGCATCCAGAATTTTATAAGTTTTGGATCAGCAAATCTTTCATTATTTTTAGGATCTAAATATCTTAAATAATACCAACAAGACCCTGCCCATTGAGGCATTGTATTTGTTTCTCTTTTGCTTGGAGCACCACAACGAGGACATTTTGTATTAACCCAATCTAAAATTTTAGCTAAAGGAGATTCTCCAGTTCCTGTTGGTTCATAATATTTTACTTTTGGAAGAGTAACTGGTAAATCTTCTTCTGGTACTGGAACATTTCCACAATAAGGACATTTTATAATTGGTATTGGCTCCCCCCAATATCTTTGTCTTGAAAAAATCCAATCTCTTAATTTATAGTTAATTTTTACTTGAGCAATTCCTTGTTTAATCAAATATTCTGTTATCTTTTCCCTAGCATCTTTTATAGATAAATAAGTTAAAAATTCAGAATCTATCATTTTTCCCTCTTCTCCTTCATATGGAAGAGGTAAATTTGTATTTATAACTTTTATAATTGGAAGAGAAAATTTTTTAGCAAATTCAAAATCTCTTTTATCATGAGCAGGAACACCCATTATAGCACCAGTGCCATAGTCAGCTAAAATATAGTTTGTTATCCAAATAGGAATTCTTGTTTTTGTTATTGGGTGTATTGCATAACTTCCTGTAAAAACTCCTGTTTTTTCATTTACCTCTTCCCCCGAAAGACTGCTTTTTATATACTTTTCCACAAAAAAATAATATTCAGATGTTGCAAGTTTTAATGCTACAGGATGCTCTGGAGAGATAGCAATAAAAGTACAACCAAAAATAGTTTCTGGTCTTGTTGTAAAAACTCTTATAGAAAAGTTTTTATTTTCTACTTGAAAATCTATTTCTAAACCTTCTTTTTTACCTATCCATTTTCTTTGCATTTCTTTAATACCTTCTGGCCAATCAACTTCTTTTAAATCATCTAACAATCTATCAGCATATTTTGTAATTCTAAGGTGCCACTGAAGTAAATTTTTAATTTCTGTCTCACTCCCACATCTTTCGCACTTTCCTTCAATAACTTCTTCATTGCTAAGTCCAGTTTTGCAGCTTGGACAAAAATTAACTGGAGCTTCTTTTTCGTATGCAAGATCTAATTTTAAAAATTGTAAAAACATCCATTGTGTCCATTTATAATATTTTGGATCTGTCGTATTTATTTCTCTTGACCAATCATAAGAAATACCTAATCTTTTTATCTGATTTTTGAATTTTTCTATATTTTTAGGAACAAAATTCATTGGATTTTGCTTAGTTTTGATTGCATAATTTTCTGTTGGTAAACCAAAAGCATCCCAACCCATTGGATGCAGCACATTAAAACCTTTCATTCTATAATATCTTGCAACAATATCAGCACCGGTATAATTTTCAACATGACCAACATGAAGACCCTCGCCTGATACATAAGGGAACATAACTAAAATATAAATTTTTGGTTTTTTAAAATTATTAGCCCTCCAAAGATTAGGATTTTTTTCCCACTTAGCTTGCCACTTTTTTTCTATTTTATGAAAAATATTTGCCATAAATTTATTATAAAACTAAATTGCTATTTTTTAAAAATTATATTAAAATATTTTTATGTCTTTTAGGCATTTCTGGACAACGCTTGATTATATCCATGAACCAAAATCTCCTTTTTGGTACCTTTTTTGGGGATTTATTTTGGGTGGAAGTTTAATTTATGCTATTTTATCGCAAAATTTTCTTTTTGCAATAATTTTAGTAATCGGCCTTATATTTATATTTTACTCAGAATTTCAAAAGCCAAAAATTTTATATGTTGAACTTGATGATAAAAAAATTAAAATAAATGATGAAATATTTAATTTAAATGATTATTACTGTTTTTCAATCTTTAAAATTCGCGATAGATTTTTTTTAGAGATTTATCCAAAAAGTTTTTTTAAAAAAGAAATTCATATTGCAATTCCAGAACATTTAATTGAAAATATTAGAAAAGATCTTTTAAAAATAATAAAAGAGAAAAAACAAGAACCAAGAATTTTAACTAGTATTTTTAGGCATCTTTGGCCATAAGCCCCCATAGCTCAATGGATAGAGCGTAGCCCTGCGGAGGCTAAGATCCCTGTTCGAATCAGGGTGGGGGCACAAAATGAAAAAAATTTTTAGTGAAAAATCTTTTCTAATATTATTAATTTTGATTTTAAGTTATTTCTTTATTTTTATTTCGCCTGTTTTTGCAATAAGTCTTCTTACAAGCCCTTTTGGTGGTCGAGTTATAACTTATATTCCAGAAGCTCCAGGATGCGCACCAGTAACAAAAGCTGTTTCTGTAGCTACTTTTGGTACTGTTAATATAGTAATTGGCCAATTAGAAATTTTAGATTTTAAAAGCAAAGTACCAAAACCATTATCATTAGGACTTCTTTCAATAAATGGCGTACCTATATATAGACTTTATGAACATTATAACTTTGAAACTCCAGGTAATTATGTTTTAGGAAATTATTTTGATTTATGTTCTACTCCTAAAGAAATTTTAGGATCAATTCCTGTAATTGGAGATATTTTAAAAAATGTAATAGATACGGTTTGCAGCACAGAGGCACAAACTTGCCCAATATCTACATTAATTTATGAAATAGGCACATCTAAAAGCCCAGTTGGATTTTAACTATGGATATTAGATTTAAAAGCTTTAAAATAGAAAATTTAGTAAGAAAAAAATGGAAAAAAATTGGTTTAGGAGATCCTGAAAATGATTGGGGAAAAATTCCTTTTTCTATGATAATGCCACCACCAAATGCAAATGGCTCTTTACATATGGGTCATGCTTTAATGCTAACAATCGAAGATATTTTTGCAAGATATAATAGGATGAGGGGTAAAAAAGTTTTATGGCTTCCTGGTTTTGATCATGCTGGTTTTGAAACATTAGTTGTTTTTGAAAAAGAGCTTGAAAAAAAGGGCTTAAGTAGATTTGATTTTGAAGAAAAAAAGCTATATAAAGAGATATTTAAATTTGTTAAAGAAAAAATAAAAGAAATAAGAAAACAAGAGGAATTTTTAGGAATTAGCTGCTCTTGGAAATATGAAAAATTTACTTTAGATAAAGATATTGTTAATCTTGTAATTAAAACATTTGAAAAACTTAAAAAGGATAAATTAGTAGAAGAGGGTGAAAGATTAGTAAATTGGTGTCCAAAACATCAAACAGCTTTTTCTGATCTTGAAGTTGTTTTAAAAGAAAAAGATAGTTTTCTTTATTATATAAAATATGGACCATTTACTGTTGCCACAACAAGACCAGAAACAATTTTAGCTGATGTTGGTTTTGCAGCAAATCCAAAAGATAGTAGATACTCTCATTTTAATAAAAAAATTAAATTTTACCATCCAATTTTAGAAAAAGAGGTTGAGTTTTATTTTATTTTAGATGAGGGTGTTGATCCAAATTTTGGTACTGGTGTTTTAAAAATTACTCCAGGGCATGATTTTTTTGATTTTGAACTAGCTAAAAAGTATAATTTACCCTATATTCATATTTTTGATGAAAAAGGTAGAATTAATTTAAAAGATAGTATCTATTATGGCCTTAAAAAAGATGAAGCTAGGAAATTAATTTTAGAAAAATTAAAAGAAAAAGGTCTTTTAGAAAAAATTGAACCATATAAGACTTATATTCCTGTTTGTTATAAATGCGAAACTGAAATTGAACCAAGACCAATGAAACAATGGTTTTTGCTTGTTGATAAAAAATTCAAGTTAAACAAAAAACTATCAAAATTAGTAGGAAAAAAAGAAGCATCGCTTAAAGAAATAACAAAAATTGCAATAGAAAAAGATTTAATTCAATTTTACCCAGAAAGATTTAAAAAAGCTATATTAGTTTGGTTAGAAAATTTAAAAGATTGGAATATTTCAAGACAAATTGTCTGGGGCATCAAGATACCTGGTTCTAAAGATGTTTTTGATACATGGTTTTCTTCTTCTCAATGGCCAGTAATTACTATAAAATCTTTTGGCAGAAAACTTCAAAAATTCTATCCAACAACTATTATGGAAACAGGTTATGATATTTTGTATTTTTGGGTAAGCAGAATGATCTTTATGGGGCTTTATTTAACAGGAGAATTACCATTTAAAAAAGTTTATCTTCATGGACTTTTAAGGGATGAAAAAGGCCAAAAAATGTCAAAATCAAAAGGAAATGTAATTAATCCATTAGAAGTTGCGCAAAAATATGGAATTGATTCTTTAAGAATTTCATTTATAATGCAAACCGAAGCTGGAAAAGATGTAATAATTTCTGAAAAAAAATTTATTGGAGCTCAAAGATTTTTAAACAAAGTTTGGAATGCATCAAGATTTATTATCTTAAATAAAAAGAAGTTCAAAGATATAAAGATGAATATAAAAAATGATGAAGATTTTAAAAAGTTGATGGAATTTAAAAAAGAATATTTAAAATTAATGGAGGAACTCAAAATATCAATTGCTTTTGAAAATCTTTATAAATTTTTCTGGTTTGAATTTGCTGATAAAATAATTGAAAAACATAAAGATAAAATTTACCAAAAAGACAAAAAATCTTTTTATATTTGTTTTTCAATATTAAAAGAGCTCTTAAAAATGTTACATCCATTTATGCCTTTTTTAACAGAATATTTATGGCAAGAACTTAAAGAAAAAAAGCCGCTTTGTTATGAAAGAATTTAATGATAATTTAATCTTAAACGAAGTATCTTTTGATTGGGTCGAATTAAAATATATAGGAAAAAAAGAAAAAGAACTAAGTTTTTCTTTAAAAATAAATAATGAGAAATTTGATTTTTTAGAAAAATTTAAACCAAACGAAATAAAAGTTTTCAAATTCAATAATAAAATAAATCTTTTAGAATTTGAATTTAAAGATGTTAAAGAAAATTTGATTTTAAAAGAACCACTATCTAAATTTGAAGGTAAATGGCTAAAAACTCAAATTTTAACTCCGGGATATGAGAATGTTTATTTTAAAAATTTTAATTTTAAAGAAAACTTGTCTTTTAACTATATTTTAGGAATTTTAGCTTTATTTCTTTTATTATTTTTATATTTAAAATTTAGGGTAAAGTGAAATAACCCATTTTTTCAATCATATTTTTTATTTTTTTCTCTGACATCTTTTCGAGTTCTTCTAATTTTTCGTAAAATTTATCTACATCTATCTCGTAACCCCACCAAGTTTTATTAATAACGGAATCATAATATAAATTGGATAAAATAGCTCTATCAACCATAGCTCTTTTATTATTTGTTTTTGATCCAAGATAAATTAGACTAAAGAATCCATAACTTATTTTCTCTAAAATTTCATCAAAATTAACTGTAGTTTTATTTTTTAAATTTTTTATTTCGTAAATTTTAACTAATTTTAAAAATTCATCCTCTAAATCTCCTTGAAATGTTTTTGGCAAAAACTCATGAAAAGTGCTATGAAGACCTATATTTATTAAAATTCCTTTTGTAGTTTTTTCAAAACCTAATTTTGGATTTATTAAAATATCTTCTTCATTAATTTTTTTTAAAATTTCACCAAAATAAATCCTATCATAATCTGGTATTCCGGCACTAATTAAATTAGAAAAATCTATATTTTGATTAAAACCTCCTTCTATTATCTCGATTGTCTTTTCTGCTATTTTCTCGTTCATAAATAATTAAAAAAGGCCCCTTTTGCGGGGGCCTTTTGGTTTTTTATAAATAAAATAAAAAACCTAGGCCCCCCGAAGTAAAATTTGAATCTTTGTAAAATTCAAATTCATAAAATATATTATAATCCCCTGGTTTAAATTGTCAATAGGAGTTTTCAACAATTTAAGTTGCTTTTTTATTTTAGTGAATTATAATTTTAAAATATAACCCAAATGATCCAAAAGATCTATGGGTTATAAAATATTATGGACCAATATTCTTACTCATATTTAATAGTACAATCTTTTATTTCTGTTTGGAATTCAATTTTTAGTTTTTTGCCAAAAATTATAGTTGCTATAATATTTATTTTAATAGGAATCTTAATGGGTTATGCTATTGGTGAAATTGTAAGGAAAATCGTTGAGGCTATAAAGTTAGATGAGGCATTAAGAAAATTAAATTTTGAAAAATATTTAGAAAAAGCTGGATATGTACTTAACTCTGGAAGGTTTTTAGGTTCTGTTGTTTATTGGATATTTGTTATTATTGGATTTTTAGCAGCATTTGAAGCATTAGGACTTCCTATTGCAACAAATCTTTTAAAGGAACTTGTTCTTTATATTCCAAAAGTTGTAGTTGCAGTAATTATCTTTATTGGAGCAATTTTAGTTGGAGAAGTTTTAGGAAAATTAGCAAAAGCAACAATAAAGGGAGCAGGACATTGGTCATCAGAAATTATTTATAGATTTGTTTATTGGACATTTTTTGTTTTTGGAGCTTTAACTGCATTATATGAACTTGGGATCTCTCAGAATATAATTCAAATAATAATTGGAGGTTTTGTTGCAATGTTAGCTTTAGCTGGTGGTTTAGCATTTGGCCTTGGTGGAAAAGAAATTGCTCAAAAGTTTTTAGAGAGTATTAAATTTAGAAAATAATTTATCTTTTTAAAAATTTTTTGTGAATTTCTTTTAAATCTTGTCTTGTAAGATGAGTGTATATTTGGGTTGTACTTAAATTTGAATGGCCTAAAAGAGCCTGAACAGATCGTAAATCTGCGCCATTTTTAAGTAATGTAGTTGCAAATTGGTGTCTTAAAACATGTGGGGTAACTTTTTTCAATATTCCTGCTTTTTTAGCCCAAAAATTAACAATTTTTTCAACTGCACGAGGAGTTAACCTTTTTGGTTTTTCTTTTAAATTTACAAATAAAGCTTCTTCAATATCTTTTCTTGAATTAAGATAATCTTTTAATTTTTCAAGAGCAATATCAGAAAGAAAGACTACTCTTACTTTTCCACCTTTTCCTTTTATTAAAATTTCTTTTTCTTTAAAATTTATCTGATCTTTATTTAAACTAACAAGTTCGCTCAATCTCAAACCAGTAGAAAATAAAACTTCCAAAATTGCTCTATCCCTTTTTTCTTTTAAACTATCGCCAGATGGTGCTTCTAATAATCTTTTAAGTTCATCTTCTGTTAAAATTAAAATTTCTCTTTGATGAAATTTTGGCAGTTCAACAAGTTCTGGATTTAAAGTTTTTATACCTCTTTTTATTAAAAATCTTAAAAAATTTCTTAAAACAATTAAAGCATAACCATATGTTTTTGGTTTTAAATTTTTCTCATAAAGGTAAAGTCTAAATTTTTTTATTATATCTTCTGTAATTTCGTTTGCTTTTTTAACCTTGCAAACATTTAAAAAAACATTAAGATATCTTGAGTAATTTTCAACTGTTCTTGGCGATCTATTTTTATCTATTTTTAAATAATTAAGATAGTCTTCAATTAACTTTTTAATCTCCATAAACTTATTATAAAACATTGCAAAAAATAAAATTTTATGTTAAAATATTTTATGGCACTTAGTAAAGACCAAAAATACAAAATTATTGAAGAATTTAAAATGCACGAAAAAGACGTTGGTTCTCCTGAGGTTCAAATAGCGCTTTTAACAGAAGAAATCAAAAGATTAACTTCTCATCTTAGAGAACATCCTCATGATAATACATCTAAAAGGGGTCTTATTTTAAAAGTTGCTCAAAGAAGAAAAATTTTAAAATATCTTAAAAAGATCTCTTTGTATAGATACAAAAAAGTTGTTGAAAAATTAGACCTTTAATTTTAAAATTATTGTATAATTTTTCTTAAAATGATATTAGGAAAAGAATATTCTTTAAATTTAAATGGAAAAACGCTTAAGGTTTTTATAGATAAAATTGTAGCAAGATCGCTTAGTTCTGTTTGGGTTCAATTAGAAAATACAGTAGTTCTTGTTACTGTAAATGTGAGTAAAGAAAACAAGTTTTTAGGATTTTTACCTCTTACAGTTGATTATGAAGAAAAGTTTTATGCAATTGGAAAGATACTTGGAAGTAGGTTCATAAGAAGAGAAGGAAGGCCATCTGAGAGCGCAATTTTAAATGCAAGATTAATTGATAGAAGCATAAGGCCAAGATTTGATAAAAATTTTAATTGGCCAATTCATGTTGTTGCAACAGTATTTTCTTTTGATCTAAAAAATGACCCTGATCTTTTAGCTGTATTTGGCGCTTCTTTAGCTCTTAGCATTTCTCCTTTACCATTTATTGGGCCAATTGCAGGTTGTAGAATTGGAATTTGGAATAATGAAAAAATAATAGATCCTTCTTTTGATATGATTGAGCAACTTGATGGAGAAATTGTTTTTGTTGGTGATGGAAATTTAATAAATATGATTGAATTAAAAGGAAAAGAAATAAAAGAAAATGTTGTTATCGAGTCTAGCATCGTTGCATTAGATCAAATTAAAAAATTAGTAGATTTTCAGAAAGAAATAGTAAATGACATAAAGCCGCAAAAAATTAATTTTGAAATTCAAATCCCGGAAAAAATAAAAGATTATGTAGCTTCAGCTATTGATAAAATAAACATTGTAGTACCCGAAAATGTTGGAGAGTTTAAATTTAATATAGAAGATCTAAACGAGGAAGAAAAAAGTATATTTAATTTTTTAGCTCATGAAAAAATAAAAGAACTATTTACTGATTATTTATTTAAAAACAAAAAAAGAACTGATGGAAGAAAATTAGATGAAATTAGAGAAATTGAGCTTGGAGTCTCTATTTTACCCCAGGTTCATGGTTCAGGATTTTTCTCAAGAGGCCTTACAAAAGTTCTTTCAACTGTAACATTAGACTCGCCGCAACAAGAATTAACTGTAAAAGAAATAGAATTTATTGGTGTTAAAAGATTTATGCATCATTATAATTTCCCACCTTATAGCACAGGAGAGGTTGGAAGTATTAAGGCTCCATCAAGAAGAGAAATTGGACATGGTGCTTTAGTTGAAAAAGCTCTTTCTCCATTAATACCTGATTTAGAAATTTTCCCTTATGCTATAAGAGTCGTCTCTGAAGTTTTATCTTCAAATGGTTCAACCTCTATGGCATCTGTTTGTTCTTCTTCTTTAGCTCTTTTAGATGCTGGTGTACCATTACAAAAAAATATAGCGGGAATTTCAATTGGCTTAGTTACAAAAAATGATGAATTTTTACTTTTAACTGATATTCAAGGAATTGAAGATCATTATGGAGAAATGGATTTTAAAGTTGCAGGTACAGAAGATGGAATTACAGCTATTCAAATGGATGTTAAAAATCTTGGAATAAATATTGAAATTTTATCTCAGGCACTAGATAGAGCAAAAAGTGCAAGAATCGAAATTTTAGAAAAAATGAATAAAGTCAAAAAAGAACCAAACCAAATTTCACAATATGCGCCTAAAATAATTAGATTACCAATAAATCCTGAGAAAATTGGCCTTTTAATTGGAACTGGAGGAAGAACAATAAATCAAATAACACAAGAAACAGAAAGCGAAATCTTCATAGATACAGAAAAAAACTTTGTTTATATAATCTCAAATAACGAAGAAAATTTAAATAAAGCAATAGAGAAAGTTAAAAGTATAATTGAAACAAAAGAGTATAAAGTTGGTGATATTGCTAAAGGAAAAGTTGTAAAATTTTTTGATTTTGGAGTTTTAATAGAACTTGAAAATGGTCCTGTAGGATTACTTCATATCTCCAATATTCCTAACGAAAGAAAAGGATTAAAAAATTTTGGATTTAAATTA
Organism: Minisyncoccota bacterium; assembly: GCA_028276315.1. Classification (GTDB taxonomy): domain Bacteria; phylum Patescibacteriota; class Minisyncoccia; order UBA6257; family HR35; genus RSWP11. The sequence goes on from JAPYWP010000007.1 coordinate 12,383, forward strand.
GGAGAAATAATTTCTGTTAAAATTAAAGAAAGGGATAATTTAGGAAGATTTTCTTTTGCTTTATCTTAATATGGTAAAAATAAACGTAAAAGTAGAAACATTAAAAAAAGATCTTGAGGCTGTTAAAAAAGAAAGCTATGAAAAAATCCCAGAATTTTCTGTAAAACAAATAGATCTTTTAATTGAAAAAAAGGAAGAAAAAAGAGAACAAGAAAAAGAGGTAGAAACAACAAAAAAACCACCTATCGCAATTTTAATTTTTGGAGGAATTTTTGTTTTAATCATTGTTTTTGCTATATTTTTCATTTTAAAAGGATCTAAAAAATATGAAACTACAATCCCAGCACCAATAACACAAAAACCCATAGAAGCAACGAAAACAGAAGAAGCTAAAATTAAAGAAGAATCTGAAATTGCAACACAAACAACAGAAACTCAAATTAAAGAAACTAAAAAAATAGAATCACTAATTCAATCAGAAAAAGAGGTAAGTATAACATTAAAAGAAGTAAATCTTCAAAATATAAAGGAAGCATTATTAGAAGAAAAATTAAAAAAACAAGAAGCATATACATTTAAAAAAATTAATTTAATATTTTTGGACGAGAAAATATCTCCATCTTACTTTTTCCAAAAAACTTTTGATCCGAAAGTAGAAAATTCAGTCGCTCTTAAAGGATTTTTAGATAACTTTACCAGCAAATACGATGTTTTAATTTATTACACTCCAACAAAAGAATATTTGGTTTTAATTTTTGAAATAAAAAACCAAAATGTTGTAAAAACATTCCTTGATTATTGGCTAAAAGGAAACGAAAATAATCCTAATTTAAATTTTATTTTTCTAACAGATGACCCTGGAAAAAATTTAGCAAAAATTCAAACAAAAAAAGTTGAAGATTATGACTTGATTTCAATACCTTTTGAAAAACAAAATTATGGCGTTAATTTTCTACTTGCAAAAAATTATTTTATAATTTATGGAAACAATGCAGTTTTAAATTTTATAAATGATTTAATTAAAAAATTACCATAATGGATAGAGAAATTTTAAAAATTAAGCAAAAATTAGAAAAAGAAAGAAATGAAATTGAAAGAATTTTAAAAGAAATACATTATGAAAATATTTCAACAGATGTACTTTCTGAGGATGAAATTGCTGATATTTATGAAAAAAATAAAGAATCTGAAGCATTAGAAAATGATCTTGTAAAAAGAATAACTAAAATAAATAGAGCATTGGAAAAGATAAATGATGGAAGTTATGGAATTTGTGATTCTTGCGGTAAAAAAATAGAAAAAGAAAGAATACACCTTGATCCAGCCTCAATAGAATGTTCAACCTGCTCAAATAAATAATTAAAATTTCTGATGTTAAAAGATTTTTAATAAATTAATGCAAAAAATTCATTCTTAATAAAATTAGCATTCGTTATTTTTTATCTTTTTCGCTACATTTTCTAAAACTTGTTTATTAAAATGAATGCCTACAAGCTCTATTAAAGCTGCAATCTGATCAATTCTTAAATTTTTAATTCTTTCTTAATTTAACATGGCTACCTTTTTGTGAAACAAAATAAAATCCAAAATCACGACATAAAATTTTTATAACTTTCCTTCCAGAAATTAGCTTATACATTCTTTAAATTAAGCTCAAGGGTAGTCACTAAAGGGAATTCTTTAGATAGTTTTTTCTTTAATTTTGGTTGATCCTCCAAATATAATTCAACTGCTTCTTTAAGATTCTTTTTAGCTTCATCAATAGTTTTTCCTTGGCCTACTACTCCCAACTCAAGACAATAAGCTACATACCATTTCCCTTCTTTAGTAATAATTGTGGTAAATTTGTAACTCATTTTTAAAAATTATAACATAAAAACTAATTATTTGAAGAATTAACAAGTTGGCAAGTTAACTAGTTGATACCACGGATTTGTGTGGATATTAAACGGATTCATTCGGATGATTTTTTAGATATACGCACTTATCAGTTTCGAATCCACATTTATCCGTTGTTATCCGTTCCTAATCCGCATAGATCCGTTGGTTTTATTTTGTTGCTTCATATAATGCTTTAATTTCTGAATAAATTTATTTTGTTGCTTCATATAATGCTTTAATTTCTGAATAAAAAAAGCTATTATATAACCTAGTTCTTAAACTTTAATAAGGTATGAAAAATTTTGAGTCCAATTATTTTCTGAAAGTCCTTTATATTTCTTGTAATCAAAATAATATCATAAATTAAAGAAGCTGCTCCAATAAAAGCATCAGCTAAAGGAAGATTATCTTTTCTTCCTAAGCTTCCTGCAGTTTTAGATATTTCTTTATATAAAAGAATAAAATTAAAATTCTTAAGAAAATTATCAATGATAAATTCTTTTTGAGGATCTGATAAATCTTTATCAGAATATATCTCAGCAATATTTATAGCTGTAAGATAACATTTTGAATTTTCAAGAAGATAAACAATTAGTTCTTTTGATTCTTTTTCCCCTCTTAAATAGTCAATTAAAATATCGCTATCTAATAAAATTCTTTCTCCTCCAACTTCTTCTAATTTTTTTAACATAATTTAAAGAGCTTTTACTGTCAAAACTTTTACTTAAAATTCCAAAAGCAGCCTTAATAAAATAATCTCTATCAAAAAATTCATTTCTCTTAGTAATAAATCTTACTGCCATAAATTAATTATAACATAAAAAGAGAAATTTTGATCTGACAGGCAGGGTGCGACGTCCGCAGATTGAATGTATGTTTAAGTTGTTATAGCATTTTTAATGTACTGTTTATTAAATCTTTTGGCACATATCTTTTTAGCCCCATCTTATCAAAATCTTTATCATAAGAAATTATACCCTCGGCTTTAACAGCAAAATAAACAGCAACAAAAGGAGCATCATTAATGTCAACTTCCTTTGTAATTTTCAACGCTTTATCTAAAAATTTAGAGTAATTTTCTTTAGGAATTAGGTTAATCTGAGAAAAAATCAAAGATAAAATAAAATCTATTTCTATTAAATTTAATCCTGATTTTTTAGCAATCAATTTTTTATATTTTTCAATTTCTTTTAAAATTTCTTCAGGAGCAAAGAATAAATAATCTGTTTAGGTAAAAAGAGCAATTGTTTCTTTATTTGCTTTAATTAAAGCAGAAATTATAACAGAGGTATTAACAACAAATTTCTTCATTTAATCTTTAAACTTTTAGATAAGGAGCTTTTAATTTTTTTATCAATATCTAAAACATCTTTCAAAGTCAATTTACTTTTTCTTGTCATCGTTTTTATTAATTTCCATTTACTAATTTCTTCCAAAAGGAAAATTTTCAATTTGGGAATTAATCTTTTGGGGATTTTTACTTTAACAGCCATATTTTTATTATAACATAAAAATTAATTATAAAATTAATTATTTGAAGAATTAACGAGTTGGAGGGTTAACGAGTTGATACCACGAATAAACACTGATATAAACGCTGATCAACTAGGATTATTCATTTCTAATAAAATTGACGGTCGTAAAAGTTAGTAGAAATGAAATTAACTACTCGAATAAATAACCGAATAAACTACCCGAATCAAGCGACCGAATGATAAATTTTTAATCCTATTTTTATAAAGGCCCGTTTTAGAAGTTATAGCTTTTTAAACGGACAATCAATACGGTGGGTTATGTGCTTATTGAGTGCTTTGATAGAGGGCTTTGATTTCTTAATCAGAGAGGGCGCGGTTGTAAAAATTATTTAGTTGCGTCGTATAATGCTTTAATTTCGGCATCCGATAATGCCCGATTGTAGATGCGGACTTCGTCGATGAGACCGTTAAGAGGATGGCCTAATCTACTAATATAAGATAAACTTCCTATTCTTATAGGATAATTTTGATAGCTAATACTGCCCAAACTATGACTACCAGAAGTTTTTAATTCGCCATTAAGATATAATGAAACTCGACTTGGTGTTAATACGCCCGCCACAAAAACCCATTCATTAATAGGAATATTAGATTGTGGAAAGTTTGGAGCTGCTCCCCAAATACTACTATTACCTGCTTTAAACTTTAGATAATCTCCGCCGCATTCATGAAATCCTAAATAATATCCTGTAGCAAGATTCAAATTACCACTTCCTTCAACAATGGTTTGACAAGTATTTGATGGAGCATAACTGTACACTTTAATCCAAGCCGCGATAGTTAAATTTGGTGAAGTAGGATTTAAAATAGGAGTTTTAGGAATTTCTACATCAGTACCTGCACTAGTATTAATAATAGCATTTCCCACTTTACCTATAGTCCAACTAGTACTATTCAATAAAGTTCCATCATTCCCATTTCCAGAATAATCTCTAGCAATATTACCACTTCCTTCATCAAAGCTCCAATAACCTACTAAGCCTTGAGCTTGATTAATAAGATTTTTATTAGAATTTACTGTAGA